>CAMNGY010000182.1 GCA_946538795.1 uncultured Treponema sp. | reverse complement strand
ACATGGGAGTTTTGATAAATTTACCATATACTGATATGGTTTTGCAAGTAAAAAACATAGAAAAATCTTTTTTACAGTCATTCATTATTGCTGTTATAAGTTCTCCCCCTCGAAAAAGCAACGAGAACCTTTTCGTGTCTAACAGGGAAAGCTCATGTTTTTTTCTGGCACTTTTGTCTTTCATCAAAACTTTCCCGCTGTACAGACTGTTTGTCATAGAATATCTGTATCAGATAAAACATATTGATGAAGTTATGATTATTCATATCAAATATGCTTTCTTCGATAAATAAATTTCCTTTTCACTCGTCTTAGTTTTGTGAAAAAAGGAAATGCATATCTCCCTAGTTCTGAAATTTCATTTGAAAACTCTACATACTCAAGAAACGTACAACCAGAAAAAGCTAAGTGTCCTATTTTCCTAATATTGCAAGGTAAAATTATGGACTTTAAGGACTTACACCGATAAAAAGCTTTATCTCCAATTTCTACAAGCTCAGATGGAACTTTCAAAGATGAAAGTGAAATACAATTCATAAAAGCTTGATATCCAATTCTCTTAACGCTATCAGGAATACTTACAGATTCAAGGGATAAACATCCAAAGAACGCCCCGTCACAAATCTCAGTAATATTCCTTGGGATTATTAATGTTTTGAGAGATTCGCAACTTTCAAAAGCACATTTTCCTATAGTTAAAACACTTTGAGGAATTATGACTGACTTGAGCGACTTAAAACCAGCGAAAGCCTTTTCTCTTATTTTGACAACACCATCGGGAATTATCAAAGATTCAAGAGCTTCACAATTTTTAAAACCACGACTGATATTTGAAATATTCGGGCTCATTGTAACAGACTTGAGTGATTTACAATCAGAGAATACTTCATTTCCAATTTCAACAACTCCTTCTGGTATTATCAAGGAACCAAGAGATTCACAATCCGCGAAAGCCCGATTTCCTACTTTCTTGATACTAGAGGGAATTACAACAGATTTGAGAGATTTACAGCCAGAAACCTCCCCTTTACCTATCTCGGTAACACTATCAGGAATCACAACAGGCTTAAGAGATTTACAACCTGAAAACACATCATCTCCAATTTTTACAACTCCATCAGGGATTACCAATCGTTCTAACGAGTCACAATTCACGAAAGCCCGATCTCCTATAGTAGTAACACTTGAAGGGATAACAACAGATTGGAGAGATTTACAGCCAGAGAACGCCTCTTTTCCTATTTCAATAACTCCCTCTGGAATTACAAAGGATTCGAGGGCTTCACAATTTGCAAAAAAAAGGTCACCTATAGCCGAAACGTTTTTGGGAATTACAACTGACTCTAGGGATTTACAGCCAGAGAACACACCCTTACCTATCTCGGTAACACTATCAGGAATCACAATAGACCTGAGAGATTTACAATTCTCAAAAGTTAATTCTCCTATTTTCTCTACAGTATCAGGAATTTCAATTGATTCCAACGATGTACAATTAGAAAAAGCCTTCTTTCCTATTTCTTTTACTCCCTTAGAAATACGAACTGACCGAAGAGACGTATACTTATAATATGCAGTTTCAATTATTTTTGTCCCACCATATGGACGAACATCAAGATGTGTTACAGTTTCTTTTCCATACCCTGATGTAGTTTTTTCCCAAAAAGGTTTATCATAAACAGGAGCAGAATAAACATATCCTCCATAATTGTCTCCATCATTATCTTCCTGACATCCTACCCATCCCATATCAGCCTCCTCTCCTACGCTCCAAACACATTCCTCGCTTTCGCGATAAAATCATCTGCTTTGGGATGTTTTCCTTTCACAAACCGGTCTTTATAGAAGTAACCTGAACAGATGAGCCAGAAAACCTTGTCCGCCTTGTAGGGCGATACTCCATTATCGCGGGCAAGTTCGTCCAAGGCATTGAACACACGGTTGTCATCGTCATCGGAAAGTCCCAGACTCGTGAAAATCCTCTTTATATGGACATCCGGCTTGGAGAAGCTGACAAAGCCCATCTCCTTGAGAGCATCACATACCAAGGCGAACCCCATCCCGTGGATGTGCCGTGCGATTTCATCCGGCAGGGAAGACCTCTTCCTGCAGTCAGAATCATTGTTTTGTATGAACGTCTTGAAAGCGTTCGCATCCGGAAACTGACAGAGCCACGCAGCAGCATCAACCACAGACTTGCACCAGCCTTCCCAGCTTTTTCCCGAAACCCCGAGCTCTGACGAAAATGTCTCGTACAAGGAAGCTGGCTTCAAGTTCCTTATTCTCGCAAGGTCATAAGATTTTCCGTCGCAGAGCCTGTCCAATATAGCCTTTATCCGTGTCTTTTCAGTCGGATGCTCATTATTGAATTTTATGATGTTGGGCATGGCCTGCCTGTTCTGAGCAGACATGATGAACTGTTCATAGACATCCCCTAGGTTCTTAAACTGTCTCGGCTCATAATACTTCTCCAAGTCTGCCTTGGACAGTCCAACCGGCAGGTTTTCTTCCAGATACTTCTGGGCAAACGCAAAGATTTTCTTGTTTTTTTCCGCTGAATTCATATTTTCCTCCACAATCAATTTCTTATATTCTTCTTCACATATTTATTTACATAATAATATGCTGTATATTTTACCATTTAGTACAGCAAAATGCAAGTTTTCATCCATAAAACCTGCGGCAACAGGTAATCGGACTGCTTTTACGCCCCCCCCCTGCCCCCTACTTCCCCTTTTCGAGCGGCTTCAGGAGCCTGAGCGCGTTGGCCTCGGCCCTGAGTATCTCGTCCCGTGTGACATTCAGGCTTTCGCAAATTTCGTCCATCGTATAGGAAGAGCCTTCATCCAGCCAGAAACGCATCTCAAGGATTTTCCTGTCAGGTTCCGGCAGTCCCTGCAGGAGCCTCCGCAAAAAGTCCTGCAAAGTAGTGAACGCCCGCCCGTCCCCGCCCTGGCTGCCCGCGGTCCCGAAGGGGGCCGCCAGCTCGGCATCCCAGTCCGGTATGGCCACCCGCTTCCCGCAGGCATAGCAGAACGCGGCGTCGTCAACCAAGGACTTCCCGCAATATGAGCAGTACATCATCGCCAGCTCCTTCACTTCCGGCCATCAATATATGTAGCTGCTGAACACAGTTATCCAGTAGGCATCCACACTATCGCAATCCCGGTTGTAGTTATTTCCCCAGACAGCTTTCATGTCGTGGGTACCGTTATTTTTGTACGCCGGATCCACCGACCACCAGCCGTATCCCTCCAGCCATATCTGCACGTACATATGGTTCAAGCTCCTTGTCTGCTGCTGGCACAAGCGGATGCGGTTGTTGTTGTACTGCCTCCACTTGATGCAGAAGGCCGTCGCCTTGTCGCAGCAGTTGATTTCTCCGTTCCCGTCAAAGTCCCTGACATAGCACTGCCGCCACACGTTGTCTATCCAGCTGTCAACAAGCCGGCCCTGGGCCGTCATGTAGACGTTGGCAGGAGCTTTCTGATAGGAGGCCGCGACGGGCTGGGAGGAATACGAAGAGGAAGAGGAATATGAGCTCGTATATGTGTCCGTGTATTCCGCAAGCTGATAATCCATTTCCTCCAGCATGTCTATCATTCCGAGAGCCATGTGCATACATGACGTGAGCATCATGCCGGCAACTCCGGCGAAAGCCGCCAGGGCCATCCGCTTGATTCCAATTCTTGCTTTCATATCTGCCTCCCGCAAAAGCTTTATGGAGACAGGATAGCGCACAAGGCCGCCCGCGTGGTAAACCGCCGGTTGACTTTTTGGGTATGCCGCAAACCCGCCCCTGCATGATGAACTGCCCCCATCAAGATAAGCTGACAAGCTCTTTCCAAATGAGTAAACTCGTGTTATAATATAGGCATGGACATATCAGAGTACAGGAACGAGGAAGAATACGTCTCCCAGGCCAGCACGGGTACATTGCTCAATCCGCGCATGGATTCCACGTTCAAGGCCCTGTTCACGCAAAAGACGAAGGAATCGCATGACGCGCTCCATTCGTTCTTAGAGGCCGCCACGGAACGGAAAATAAAAAGCTTTGAGCTAAGGGCGAATGATGCCCCGGCTGAATTTGGCGGTCAGAGGGGCGTGAGCTACGACATCCTGTGCGAATTCGATGACGGGACAGCCGCAGACATAGAAATGCAAGCCTTCAACCAGAAGTACGACTACGGCAAGAGGGCGGAGTATCAGGTGGCCCGTCTGGAGACGACCTACCTGAAGAAAGGCGATGACTGGGAAAGGGCTCCGGTTGTCTATCAGGTGACGGTGTTGGATTTCAAATACGGGGATGAACCTCCTGTCAGCAACAAGAGCACCGCCAATGCACCTGTGAGCCGCTACGCCATGCGTACCAAGGATGGGCGGGAGCTCTCCAATTCCCTCAACGTCATATTCATAGAGCTGCCGAAGGCCTTGGGGCTGGAAGACTCCATCGACACGAACAGTGCCTTGGAGAACTGGGCGATATTCCTGAAAGAGGCTGACAATCGGCTTCCCTTGCGTGAAGCCAATGAGTTTCCGCTACGCGGAAACTCACGGTGGCAGACAGATTTGCGAGCTTGTGCATAGCACAAGCTCGGTAGTTCGCGAAAGCGAACGAAGAGGTAGGGCTTATGCAGGCACAGAAATCACTCTCATCAATCAGCGCAGACCGGG
>CAMNGY010000181.1 GCA_946538795.1 uncultured Treponema sp. | reverse complement strand
GCATGTGCGGCGGCTGCCGCGTCATCGTCGGCGGCGAGACCAAGTTCGCCTGCGTGGACGGCCCGGACTTTGACGGGCACCAGGTGGACTGGGACAACATGATGCTCCGCATGAAGAGCTTCAAGCCCCAGGAGACCGAGGCTTTCCATAAATGTAAGTTAGAAGCCTAGGCGAGGATTCAAGGAGTAAGCAATATGGCAGAACACATTGACGCGAAGACCCTCGCCAAGGCAGGCGAGGACGAATACAAGAAGATAGAAGGAAAGATAGCTGACGGCTCTCTCAGCCCCAAGGACCGTATGGCGATTCCCATGCAGGTCATGCCGACGGGGGAGCCGCACGTCCGCGCCCGGCAGATGAGCGAGGTCGCCCTGGGCTACACCAGGGAGCAGGCGATCGTCGAGGCCAACCGCTGCCTCCAGTGCAAGAACCAGCCCTGCGTGTCCGGCTGCCCGGTCAACGTCCACATCCCCCAGTTCATCGCGCACGTCGCCAAGGGGGACTTCAAGGCCGCCGTCGATGAGATAAAGCAGACCAACCTGCTTCCCGCCATCTGCGGCCGCGTCTGCCCGCAGGAAAAGCAGTGCCAGGCCCAGTGTACGCTCGGCAAGGCGAACAAGAGCGTTGAGAAGAGCGTCTGCATAGGCCGCCTGGAGAGGTTCGTCGCGGACTGGGAGCGCGAGGGCGGCAAGGCGACCGCCCCGTCAGTCGCCCCTTCCACCGGAAAGAAGGTCGCCGTCGTCGGTTCCGGGCCGGCGGGCCTTACCGTCGCCGCCGACTGCCGCCGCGCCGGGCATGACGTGACCGTATTCGAGGCTTTCCACAAGGCGGGCGGCGTCATGGTCTACGGAATACCTGAGTTCCGCCTTCCCAAGGACATCGTTGCCAAGGAAGTGGACAACCTCAAGGCGATGGGGGTCAAATTCGAGATGAACACCCTGGTCGGCCGCACGACGAGCGTCCAGCAGATCCTGACCGACAAGGGATTCGACGCGGCCTTCATCGGTACGGGGGCGGGGCTTCCCAAGTTCTTCGGCATCCCCGGCGAGAACTACATCGGCGTTTTCAGCGCGAACGAGTACCTGACCCGCGCCAACCTGATGAAGGCGTATGAGAAGGGAGTTGCTGATACCCCCTACTACGAGGCGAAGACCGTCGTCGTCTGCGGCGGAGGCAACGTCGCGATGGACGCTGCCCGCATGGCCCTGCGCCTGGGGGCGGAGAAGGTCTACGTCGTCTACCGCCGCACCAGGACGGAGATGCCCGCCCGCAAGGAGGAGGTGGACCACGCCGAGGAGGAGGGAGTGGAGTTCCGCTTCCTTGAGAACCCCGTCGAGATCCTCGGTGACAAGGAGACCGGCCGCGTGACGGGCATCCGCGCGCTCAGCTACGAGCTAGGCGAGCCCGACGCTTCAGGCCGCCGCCGCCCCGTCGAGGTGAAGGGGAGCGAGCACGACATCCCCTGCGACGCTGTCATCGTCGCGCTCGGCAACAACTCCAACCCGCTTATCCCGCGCACCACGCCTGACATCCACACCGACCCCAAGGGCCACATCACCGTGGACGAAAAGCAGGCGACCAGCATGACGAAGGTCTGGGCCGGAGGCGACATCGTCCTCGGGGCGGCCACCGTCATCTTGGCTATGGGCGAAGGTAGGAAAGCTGCCGCGAGCATCAACGAGTACCTGGCAGGAAAGTAAAGGGCTGCGGCCTATCTACAAAGAGGCCGGCGGGGCTTTCCTGCCGGCCTCTTTGAAAAACTTCCTGTCCTGACCGGAGGGAATTATGGTATACAAAAATGATGCTTCCAAGCTGAGGCTTGCGGTCAGGCATTATCTGGTCAGAATGATCAGCATATGTTCCTTTGCGATTGCTTTTAACATCATCCTTTTCTTCATTGTGCTGCCTGCAGTCCGTCCTGAAATGAAAGATATACAGCCTGTTTTGTCAGTCGCTTTCCTTTTCGTGCCTGTTTATTGCGGGGTGATTATATTTGTCTTCTGCAAGAAGCTTAGGAAAAATTTCGCGGACTATTCGTTTGAGCTCGACGAAAACCGGATGATCGTGCATGAGAATAACATGACGAAGGAGTATGCGATTGCCGACGTAAGCAAAATAAAAATCCTGAAGAAAAACAAGTACCTTATACTGATGAACAACGCATCGAGAATTTATACATCTCCTTTTTTGGAAAGGCAGGATGAATTTGAGGATGCTCTGGCACGGATAAGGATGCCAGAAAAAGGTCGGTCCGAGAAAATACTGAACGCCTTGTCGTGGTTTTTTGTCATTGGTTTTCTCATCAGCCGTTTCATTCCCAACATCTGGGTTTATTTGTTTTTTTCCATAGGTTTTGTTGGCATTTCCTTGGTCTCCATATATATGAGTCTTCATATGAATGTCAAGCCTTGGGTGAAAGCCTATGTCATAATTTTCTATTTGTTTTTTGACCTGCTGATCGTGAAAAGCTTGCTTTCCGTATTCAAAATAATGTGAGGGACAAAATCCCCCGGGTATGCCCTGATTTCACGGGCCGTGCCCGGGGGATTTTTTTCTGGCAGTTTCCGGGGCTTCATACTGACTGTTTGCAAGGCTTCATACTGTCAATCGGAGAGTCTTCATACTGTCAGTCGGCGGGTCTTCGTATTGTCAGTCGGCGAGGCTTCATACTGTCAGTCGGCGGGTCTTCATACTGTGTCTGAAAGCGATGCGTTCTGTCCGGTAACAAGGTATTCCACGGTTGTGCTCAGGGCTCATGCAAGCTTTACTGCGACATCAGCAGAGGGCATGCAGGACTGTCCGCTCACGTAGCTTACGAGCGAGCGGAGCGTTATGCCTGCCTTGGCCGCAAGCTCCTTGTTTGACAGTCCTACAAATGAGATTTCCTCCCTCAGCCGTTCCCTGAAGTCCACAGTAACCTCTATTTTTAGCAGAATGATGTCATTTTAGGCTTGATTCTTATAGGAAACTGTAATATTATGGGGCGCCATAGACAGGAAAATGTATGAAAACAGGTCGGATATGCCATTTTTGTGTATAGTAACCGGCCTTGCCGGCGGCAAATAACGGAATGCTTGTGCTGGCTGTGACCGCCCCGTTAAGGACCGTACACAAGCGAGGGATTGTAAAATATGTCCATGAACAAAACAGAACAAAACTGGGCCTGTATAAGCTCTTACCGCACCGAGCTTATGGGAGTCGCGACTCTGCTGGTTTTGCTTTGTCACGGAAATTTCTTTGGAAGTCAGATTGGAAGGGCGATTGCGGCTGAGGGACAAGTCGGTGTTGAGCTGTTCCTGTTTCTTTCGGGAATCGGATTGTATTTTTCAATGAGGAAAAACGAGAATGTCTTTGTGTTCTACAGGCACAGGTTCATGCGTATTATCCCGAGCTACCTTATCATTGCGATTCCCCTGTATGCCATCATCTTTTTTTTGCTAGGCCCGCGAAAAATCAGCATATTTCTGTACCACATTTTCCAGGTGGGGTTCCTGCTCCCTAATGAGCTTCGCCATTGTACGCTCTGGTACGTGCCTTTTATCGTCTTAATGTATATCCTGTACCCGGTATGGTATTTCCTGACAAAGGCTTTCCGCCAGAAAAAAACGCTTGTCTTCGTGCTTCTCATTGTGGCCGCTTTCCTGTGCGAGCTTGTATCGGTTGTTTTTTTGCCCGGCTTCTATGTCAGGGAAGGGACTGGCGGGCTGGCCTTGCAAGTATGCCGTCTCCCGATTTTCCTTATCGGCTGCTATGCCGCGTTCGCTGTCCAGGAACGGAAACGACTCAGGGCCTTTCCGCTCGCCTTTTTCTCCGCGCTTGCTTTTACTACAATCAGGTTGCTTGCTATGCTGTGCGTTGACACCCGGAGCCCGCTCTACATTTCCCTCATCTGGAAATCCAGGATTTTCCTTGCTCTTGCCATTATCTGTGCCTGCGTCCTGTGCTTTGGTCTTTCGCACTCGTCTGACGGCAAAAAGCCTGTGGCTCTGAGGGTGCTGGCATTCGTCGGGAAATGCTCTCTTGAAATCTATTTGATTCATGCGCTGCTGCGGGATTTGTATAGGTACGGCCCCCTCGAAGCTATTCCCCCGTTTTTCGCCTACTATTTTATTGTCGTGCCACTGTCAGTCGTACTGGCTGTAGCCGTAAGGAGCCTTTCGGGAAAAATCCAGACAAGATTATTCGCACGGTAGCGGGGTTTATCCCCCCCTCTCAGCCCGCGAAGTCCAGGCGGACGCAGAACATCTCGCCGTTCTCCGAGAAGGCCGCGCGCTTTCCCATCTTGCGGACGATCAGGGGAATGCCCCGGCCCAGGCCGTCTATGTAGTTCATGTTGTCCAGGAGCTTCACGAGGAAGATGTTGCGCGGGGCGGAATTGCCGTAGGGCAGCATCTCCAGGCTGAGCGTGTTTGCAAGGCGGCCGGGGCTCTGCACCTCTATCCGGTCGGTGTAGATGTAGATGTGTATCTTCCGGGTCAGTATGGAATAGTCCCGGTGGGCGACCGCGTTGACGACAGTCTCCCGCAGCACGTCGAGCGGGATGGCGAGCGTGTCCTCGCGCCGGGGGCTGTCCTTGACGACGAGGGGCTCCGGTGTGAATAGCCGCATGAACGAGATGGCCGCGTCTATCTGGTCGGTCAGCGGACCGGCCAGCTCTTTTTTCTGCACCACCTCGCCGGTTATGTCCTTGCCTTTTATCACC
>CAMNGY010000180.1 GCA_946538795.1 uncultured Treponema sp. | reverse complement strand
CCTAAGGAAATAGAGGCTTGCTAAAAAAATCAAGAGAAAAGCGAAAAGGGCTACCACTGTCTTTATGAACCTTGGCTTTTTCATTTTCCCAGTGTTTACTGATATTCATACGGAAAGTGGCGTATGTCGCTTCCATAAAAACACACTATCTTATTATAAAACCATAAAAAATAGAAGGGTTTCATGATTTTAAGCAAATTTATCGTCTTTGAGGGAATAGACGGCGCCGGGACATCGACCCAAATCGAACAGCTGAAAAACAGACCCGGAGCATCAGATTTCCTGTTCACTGCCGAGCCAACAAAAGGAGAGACGGGTCTCTTCCTCCGCCGCATGCTACGAGGCGACATGACTCTGGAAAGCTCCACCGCGGCATATCTTTTTGCCGCGGACAGGAACGAGCACCTGTACGGGAAGTTCAAGGGCAGCGGGCAGGACCTGACCTACGGCATCGCGGAGGCATGCGGGGACGGCAGGATCGTCGTATGTGACCGCTACATTTTTTCCAGCCTGGCCTACCAAGGCTCGTCATGCCGGGAGGACCTCCCCTGGCAGCTTAACGCCGCTTTTCCCCTTCCCCAGCTGCTCTTCTATTTTGACATATCCCCAACCGAATCACTCAAGCGCATAGGAAACAGGGAAACGAGGGAAATATATGAGGAGGAAGGATTCTTACGGAAGGTTGCGGAAGGCTACCAGGCGGCCATAGAAAGACTGTCCCGGCAGGAACCAGCCATGAAGGTCGTCCGCCTGGACGCACAGAAAGGCATAGCGGAACTTTCGGATGAAATCTGGACGGGAATCAAAAACCACGTACTGCCATAGGCCCCATGCCGCCAGAGGGCTCAAAGTGAAATGCCCTCCGGCGTAAATGAGCTGACGGGGATACTACAGGATATAGCGCTCCAAGTCCTGATTCTGCATTATTCCCTTGAGCTTGTCGTTCACGAAAGCCTCATCTATAGTGATGGTCTCACCCTTGTGCATGTCAGCCTCAAAGCTCAGGTCCTCAAGGACGCTTTCCATAATAGTATGCAGACGGCGTGCCCCAATGTTCTCCGCATGAGAATTCACGTCCTCCGCAATGAAGGCCATCCTGTCGACAGCCTCATCGGTAAAGTCCAGCGTGACTCCCTCCGTGCCCAGAAGTGCCTCGTACTGCTTTATGAGGGCGTTCTTGGGTTCTGTCAGGATGCGCTTGAAGTCTTCTTTTTTCAGCGCGTCAAGCTCGACACGCAGGGGGAAACGTCCTTGCAGCTCAGGAATCAGGTCGCTGGGCGCAGACACGCTGAACGCACCCGCACCGATGAAAAGTATGTGGGTAGTGTTCACGACCCCCCATTTCGTGTTCACGTCACTTCCCTCCACTATGGGAAGTATGTCGCGCTGGACACCTTCCCGGCTCACGTCCTGCCGGCTGCCCTCACCGCCCTTGGTCGCAATCTTGTCTATCTCGTCTATGAATATGATGCCCGACTGCTCCACGCGTTGCTTGGCCTCATCGGCAACCTTGTCCCTGTCCGTCAGGCTGTCCAAAGTCTCTTCCATTATTACCTGCCTGGCCTCACGGACGCTCATGGTCTTCCGCCGGTTCCTGCCCCCCGCAAGCATCTCCTGCAGGCCGTTTATGCTGGCCTCAAGGTCCTCCATTGACCCGGAGCCAAAGACCTCCATGCCGCTTATCCTGGGCTGCTGGTGGACCGTGACGTCTATCATGCGGTCCTCAAGCTTGCCATCGCGGAGCATCTGGCGGAACTTTTCCCTGGTGGCGGACATCTCGCCTTCAGGCGCGGCTCCTTCCCCCGAAAGCCCGGCCGTCTGCTCAGAATCCCCTTGTTCTGCATCCTCCTGCAGAAGCCCGGCATCCTTCTTGGGTACGTTTATCTGTATTATCCCGCCAGAAACAGGGCTTTCCTTGTTCCCAAAAAGGTTGCCCAGTATGCGGACATTGCTCTTTTTCTTTTCCCCGTCCGCATCCTCCTTCTTGGGCGCGCTGCCCGGCAGCAGCAGGTCCAGGAGCCTGTCCTCTACCAGGGGACCGGCCTTTTCCTTCAAGGTCTCCTGCATCTCCGCCTTGACCATGTTGTAGCCTACTGCCATAAGGTCGCGTATCATGCTTTCCACGTCACGGCCGACATAACCGACTTCGGTATACTTGGTCGCCTCTATTTTAAGGAAGGGAGCACCGCAGAGCTTGGCAAGGCGGCGGGCTATCTCCGTCTTTCCGACTCCCGTAGGACCAATCATAAGGATATTCTTGGGGGCAACCTCCTCGCGTATCTCCTCCGGGAGCTTTATCCTCCTCTGCCTGTTGCGAAGGGCAACGGCAACAAAACGCTTCGCCTTGTTCTGCCCTATTATATAGCTGTCAAGCCTCTTCACGATTTCCGACGGGGTAAGCCCGTCCGGAGCGTCAAACCCATCCTTCTTTTCCATAATCTCCTGCTCCAAAGCAAAGCTCCTCTAACCTGATGCCCTGACTATTCCAGGGCCTCTACAGTAATGTTCTCATTGGTATACACGCATATCTTGCCGGCAATTCCAACCGACCTCCGGGCAATCTCCTTGGCAGGCAGATCGCTCGTTTCCATATAGGCCAAAGCGGCGGCATAGGCATAGTTGCCTCCAGACCCAATCGCTATGACATCGTTTTCGGGTTCTATCACGTTGCCGTCCCCTGAAACCAGGAGAATCTTGTTTTTGTCAGCGACAAGAAGCATTGCCTCAAGTTTGCTCATGGACCGCTCGGTCCTCCACAGTTTGGCAAGCTCCACTGCTGACCTTGTAAGGTCCCCGTTGTACTCCTTAAGCTTCTCCTCGAATTTATCAAAGAGCGTGAAGGCATCTGCGACAGACCCGGCAAATCCCGTCAGGACCTTTCCTTCATATATCCTGCGCACCTTGCGGGCATTTCCCTTAACGACCGTATTTCCTGCCGTAACCTGCCCGTCACCGGCCATAGCCACGGACCCGTCCCGTTTTACGGCTATGACGGTCGTGCTCCGTATTCTCGTTTCGTTATCCTTTCCCATAGGTCACTCCTAAAAAGTAAATCTCAATCGTTCTTGCCGCTGTGGGGAAAAGCCTGATCATAGACATCCCTAAGCCTTTCCGCCGTAACATGCGTATACCTCTGCGTCGCGTTTATGCTGGAATGCCCCAGCATGGACTGAACCTCCCTTATGTCCGCCCCATTCAAAAGCATCGCCGTCGCAAACGTATGGCGGAAGGAATGAGGAGTCATGGGCCTGTTGGTCCCTTTCACGCCGCTGTATTCCCGTACTATAAGCTCTATGCCGGAAGCAGAAAGCGCAGTCCCACGCTGGTTCAGGAATACCTGGGCTACAAAGGCATCCCCATCCTGCAGCGAAGCAGGGAAGCGTTCCCTACGCTCGTCCAGGTACTTCTCCAGCGCAGACCTTGCATCCTGCTCAAAGAAAACATAGCGCTCCTTGCTTCCCTTTCCCATCACGACCGCACTGGCATACCCTTCCGTAAAGTCCGAAAGACAGAGGCTGGCAATTTCGCTGACACGGCAGCCCGATGAATACAGCATCTCAAAAAGGGCCTTGTCCCTCGCAGGCCAAAGCAAGGGTTTCCTGTCCGGCTGCGAGCACAGCGTGTCTATCTCCGCTTGCGTCATGAAGCGGGGAAGGACTTTGGGCTTCTTGAGCGTCCGCAGCTCCAGCGCGACATTTTCCTGAATATAATGGTTTTTCTTGCAATAAGCAAACAAACCGCGCACGGCCGCTATAAAACGGTCTATGGAGGCAACGCTGTATCCGGTCCGGCTCATTTCCCCCACCAACGCACGCAGCCGGGCAAGGTCCAGCGACGTTATATCCACGTCACGTCCCGGATCACCGTCAAAATGCCTGAAATCTTCGGCATAACCCCTGACAGTGTGGGCTGAGCGGCCTTTCACGTTCTCCAGGTACAGGAGGTATTCGTCAATGCAGTCCCCCAGGCTTCTTGCTTCCATAGGCAACGATCAAGCCTGCCCGCCTTCGCTCAGCTCGGTCACGGGTTCCGTCCCCTCAGGAGAATGCAGGTAGTCGCACGCGGGATTTATGCAGCTCTTATAGCTGCCGTTCTTCTTGTCGTATTTTTCGACCATGAACCAGCCGCATTTTGGACAAACCGCATTTATGGGCTTGAAATGGGACAGGAAAGAACACTTGGGATAATTGGTACAACCATAGAATTCCTTTCCCCGACCCTTCGTCTTCCTTGCGACTATATTCCCATCGCACCCCTCCACCGGACACTTCGCCAAGGGAATGCTCTTCGTATTGCGGCACTCTGGGAAGCCCGAGCAGGCCAGGAAGTATCCGAAGCGCCCCAGCTTTTTCACCATGGGCCTGCCACATTTATCGCATACCTCGTCAGTCTTTTCGTCAAGGACCCCTTTCATGCTCTCCTGGGTGTCCATAACGCTGTCTACCTGATCCTTAAATGGCTTGTAGAAGTCGCTTATCATGGAATTCCAGACAAGCTCATTCTTCTCAACCTTGTCCAAATCGGTTTCAACCTCGGAGGTGAACTGCTCATTTATCAGCTTAGGGAATGCCTCTACCAGGATCCTGCATATTATCCGGCCCAATTGAGTCGGAACCAGCTGCTTGTTGTTGCGGGTCACGTAGTAGCGGTCCAACAAGACCGATATAATCGGGGCGTATGTGGAAGGCCGGCCTATTCCCTTCTCCTCCAGTGTCTTG
>CAMNGY010000179.1 GCA_946538795.1 uncultured Treponema sp. | reverse complement strand
AGAGGAAGGCCCCCAGCATGTCGCGCAGCTTGGGAACAAGGGCGAGGGGGGCCTTGGACTCCAGCCGCTCAAGAATTGTCTCGCTGCCGGTTATCTTCTCCGCATTGTCCTGGCAGAAGTAACCGACCGAAACGTCCGTGCCCAGCTTGACCGTGCCGGTATAATCGGAATCCGCCCCGGCCAGAATGCGCAGGAGCGTGGACTTTCCCGCACCGTTCCGTCCCGCGACGACGAGCCGCTCGCCCCGCTCCACCACGATGTCAAGGCCGTTTATGACCGCAGGCCCGCCGTAGCTCTTGGTCAGCCCCTGCAGGGTCAGCACCAGCTGGCCCGAATGCGGGGCGGCAGGGAAGGAGAAATGTATCTTCTTGAGGTTCTCGGGTATCTCTATCTTGTTGGCAAGGAGCTTGTCCAGCATCTTCTGCCGCTCCTGAGCCTGGGCCGCCTTGGTCGCCTTGTAGCCGAAGCGGTTGATGAATTCCTCCAGGTGGGCAATCTCTTCCTGCTGCTTCTTGTACTCGGCGGTCAGGGTCTCAAGCTCCTGGGCGCGGACCTCCTCGTAGTGGCTGAAGTTGCCAGGATAACGGCGCAGCTGCCCGCCAAAAAGCTCGTAGACCTCGTTCACCGTGTGGTCCAAGAAGTAGCGGTCGTGGCTCACCAGAAGGAAGCCTCCCTGGAAGTCGGAAAGGAAGCCTTCCAGCCAGTTCCGCGCCTCTATGTCAAGGTAATTCGTCGGCTCGTCAAGGAGCAGGATGTCCGGTTCCGCCATCAGGGACTTGGCGAGGGCAATCCTCATCTGCCAGCCTCCGGAGAATTCCTCCGTCCGCTTGGCAAAGTCCTCCCTGCCGAAGCCCAGCCCCAGAAGCACCTGCTCGGCAAGGGATGCCCTCCTGTACCAGCCGGACTCGTCCAGCTTGGAAAGCAGCTCCGCCTGCTCGACGGCAAGCTGGTCTGCCTTGGCGGGCTCGGCCTTCATGCGGTCGCCCAGGGCATCTATCTCCTTCTGCCACTCGTATCCGTATTCGAAGGCCTTGTCCGCCTCCTCCATCAACGTGCAGCCGGAATGTACCAGCCCGCTCTGGGGCAGGTAAGAAATCCGCGCCCCCTTTTCCGCGATCCGCTCGCCGGAGTCGCCTTTTATAAGGCCCGCCATCAGCTTGATGAGGGTGGACTTGCCCGCCCCGTTCGCGCCTGTCAGGGCGGCCTTGCTGCCCTTGTGAAGGTTTATGGAAGCTTCCTTGAGGATGTCCCTGTCGCCGAATGCGAGGGAAAGCTTGGAAAACTGTACGAACGCCATTCTGCCCTCCCCTACTGGCCGTCGGACATCGCGGCCGCGGTCTGGAAGAACATGACGAGCGGACTGGACGAGGAAGTCACGGAACGAATCTTGCGACCAGTGACGCTGTCCTCCTCCTCCCGTATACGTGCGGGGGCAAGGCGCAGTCCTCCCGAGGCCTTCTTGTACAAGAGGTTCACCTCGCTGCCGTTCTTGTCAAACCTGAACGTGAGCACTCCGTCCCATTCCTTCTTCAGGGCCTTGCTGAGGAAATAGCGGGTCGAAACCGTCCCGTCCTTGCCGGAGTTGCGGCTGACCAGCGACGGAACGACCAGGTCGTAGCCAGTCCAGCTGAAAATGCCGCCTTCCGCCGCCGTAAGGGAGCTGGTGCTTATGGAAAGGGTCCCGTAGGCGGAGCTGAAGAATTCCGGCCCGAACTTGGTCAGGTCGTTCATGACGGTCTGCCGCCGCTCCTTCTCGCCCTTTATGAGGGCCGCTATGTCGGTGTTCTCACCCAGTGTAACGAAGCCGAACGAGCGGGGCTTGCCGCTTGAGTCCGTGTACTGCAATACTATAGAAGATTTGCTTTTGACCGTGACCTGAATCTGCGTCCCGTTGAAGCGGTAGACTCCGCCGCGCAGCTTGGTGACTCCCGCGTAGGGATAGCTCGCATCGACGTTGAACAGGCGCAGCACGACCTCGCCGGTGGAGCTGCCCGTGTCAAAGCGGTAGTCCTCGGAGAAATAGTCCAGGTCCAGCTCCTTGGACGAAATCATCTTCTGGAAATAGTCAGGATACCAGACGGAGGACAGCATCTGCTCAAGCTCATCGTCCGCCTCCTGCACCTCGGCCTCCTCCGCCCCCTCGCCGTATGAGCCGTCGGAATTCATCGTGAACAGGCGGAGGTTCTGCGAGAAGCACCATCCGGCCGTGCCACCTTTCGTTATGACGCGCAGCCACTCGCCCTTAAGAAGCTCCTTTCCGTTGGTGGGGATGACCCCCTCCCCCTTGTAGAGGGCACGAATTATCTCGTCCTGACGCAGCCGGTAGACCTGCTTGCTGCCGTTCTCCGGGGCCTCACGGATAGGAAGGCCGTCCAGAACGCACTTGGCGTACTGGTGCTCGTAGTCCTTGTATTTGGCGGCCCGTTCCAGGGCTTTCTTCTTGGACATGGGAGAGGACAGAGCGCTGAACGGAACCTCTATCTTCTCGACAGCCTCGGTGTTCGGGTTGTCAATGACATATTCCTGCATTATGTTGGACTTCAGGTAGACGGGAACGATGGTTCCGTCCGCTATTCCCTGGTCCGCGATCGTCCAGAGGACGACACTGTATCCTATAACGCCACCGCAGGAGGTCAGCAACAGGGCTGACGCCACGCAGAGGGCCAGAAAAACTGACTTGCATGTTTTCATAACGCCCCATCATAGCGCAAAAAGGGAAAAGTTTAAAGGGCGGGAGCGGGCCACTTGGCACAGGCAAGCACCTGCCCGTAAAGCCCCCCCCCCTGCTTGCCGAATCCGCAAAAATGAACTATATTTATCGGGCAAGCACGATGTAACGAGGCGTTTCAGCCCGGCGGCATTGTGCGTCCTTTGTTTCGTTGCCGTAATTCGTTTTTCCTGCCTAGATGTATCAAACATCCCAATTAGATTATCCGAACATCCTGGATAGAGTTCAAAGCACAATCTAGCTAGGTTGTGCTCCCGCACATGGGCTATTCACAGACCCGCACATGAGCTGTTCACGGTCCCGCACACGGGCTATATGCAATCCCTTGAACGGGCATTCGCACCCCAACGAACAGACAATCTCGGCAAAAGCGGCTGACATTCAGGCACAAACAAAAGGCCGCCCCCGGAAACGGAGGTTCTTCCAGGGGACGGCCAGAAAAAAGTGAGCTTTGTTATCCAGACGGAAGCGGCCTCAGCCCTTCACCGCGCCGACGGTCATGCCGCCGATGAAGTAGCGCTGGAAGGCGAAGAAGATGACCAGCAGGGGTATGACCGAAAAGCAGGATCCTGCAATCAGGAGGTCATAGTTGTTCCCGTAGGGGGTCATCAGGGTGTTGAGTCCGATCGGCAGGGTGAACTTGCCGGGGTCGCGGTAGACCAGCATGGGCCAGAGCATGTCGTTCCATGCCCCCATCGCCGACAGGATTGCCATCGCGCCGAAAGCCGGCTTGGTCAGCGGCAGCATTATCGTGAAGCAGATGCGGTACTCGTTGGCACCGTCAATGCGGCCCGCGTCCAGCAGTTCCTTGGGAAGCCCTATCATGAACTGGCGGAAGAAGAATATCGTCCCAGCGCCGCACCCCCCCGGGAGGATTACGCCCGCCGTCGTGTTGATCAGCTTGAGCCCTATCATCTCCTGGTAGAGGGGCAGCATGAGTATGACGCCCGGCACCATCATCGTCGCGATCACTATGAAGAAGAGGGGGTTCCTCAGCTTGAAGTCGTACATGGAAAGCCCGTAGGCCACCAGGTAGCAGAAGAAGAGCTGGAGGCTGACGCTGATGACGGTCAGGAAGAGGCTGTTCTTGTACCACATGAAATACTTGTGGGGTATCTTTGTCCAGCTGCCGTCCTTCATCGCCTTCTGCGTGAACAAGTAGATGTAGTTGTCAAGCGACAGCCCCTTGGGGTCGGGGTTCAGGTTGAGCCCGTAGCGCATCAGCTCCTGCCCCGGCCTGAAGGAGGCGAGGAAGGCCGCCAGCAGGGGGTATAGAATCAGGAGGCTCAGGATGACGAACAGGAGGATTGAAAAGGTCGTGAGCAGGGTGCTCTCCGCCCTTATGCTCCCGTGCCTGACCGGTGCCTGTGCGGCCTTTGTTTTGTTCTCAAAATTTCCTGCCATGACTACTGCTCCTTCTTGAAAGTTCCGCTTATCGTAAGCTGGATAAAGTTGATTGTCAGCGCAATGACCAGGAGCACGATTCCTACCGCGCTCGCATAGCCCATCTGGTTGCGCTCGATCCCGCGCCTGTACAGGTAGCCCACTATCGTAAGGCCAATGTTCTTGGGCGAACTGTTCCCGCCCCACATCATGTAGCTCTCAAGGAACATCGCGAGCCCCGCGTAGATGCTTATCGTCAGGACGTAAATCCATGTCGGCTTGAGCAGGGGCAGGGTTATGAGGCGGAACTTCTGCCAGCGGGTAGCCCCGTCTATGTCGGCCGCCTCGTAGAGCGATGCGTCGATCCCCTGCAGTCCTGACAGGAAGTAGAGCATGTTCACGCCCGTCCATCTCCAGCAGCAGAGCATGACCATCGCAAGCCATCCTGTCGCGTAGCCCTTGAGCCACTTGATCGAGGGGTATCCGAAGGCATGGAGCAGCTGGTTGGCGGTGGACCCGTCCAGCTCGCTGAACATGAAGCCGAATATCATTCCCGCGACGGCGACCGAGGTCAGCGCGGGTATATATAGGATCGCCTTGAAGGTCGTCTTCCCCTT
>CAMNGY010000178.1 GCA_946538795.1 uncultured Treponema sp. | reverse complement strand
AGAACTGTGCGGCAGCACTTGAGCAGGGAATCAGGACATACAGCCTCACGGACGAGAGCCTCGCCATAAAGGGTGTTGACCGTTATCCGCTAGACAAACTGCTGGAGCGACAAGACATAATGGCGGAGAAAGGGAGCTTTTTTGACCTGGCGGGCAAGGCCGGACAGGAAAGCAGATGTCAAAAAGACCCGTCCCGCTTTGATGCGGTCCTAGAAGGCTTCATGGGCAATATGAAGAAAATGCGGGATATGGCGACAAAAGGTATCTCCCTCTGCGACAAGGCGATCGCCAACCGTCTGAAAGCCCCGGAGGTCTTTTCCGAACTGTCCCGGATTGATAACGCGATCATGCGGTCCGAAAGCAAGGAAGCGGCGGCCCTCGTGTTCCCCACCGAGCGCAAGCTCAAGGAGCTTACGAAAGAGCTGCCGGACGACAAAACGCTCTCATCCCTCTGCTACAGTAAGATAATCTACAGGGAACTCAAGAAGGCTTGCTCCGATTATATGGAATTCTTCTCAAGTTTTCCCCGTTTACCCCGATAATAAAAATAGATTGTGATTGAGGTCCAAACTGATTGATGGGTAAGAGCGTTAATCAGCTTCAACCTTATACAGTTTCCTTCGGACGTAATTTTGACATCCAGACGTCCGAGGGGAATTGTATTACCTCTCATTTTAAGAGCCGGGGGTTCCCTCCGGCTCTTATTTTATTTCCGGCCAGAAGGGAATGTTTCCGACCGGAAAGAATTGTACCCCAGGCAGGCCAGTAAGGGCGGGCTATAGATTGCATCATGGCTGCAACTGACTTCAACACGGCCCGGCCAGCAAGGGCGGGCTCCGCGTATAGATTGCGTCACGGCTGCTACTGACTTCGACACACGGCCCGGCCAGCAAGTGCGGTCTCCGCGAAATTCAGCTCCCAACAAGCGCGTCCAGTTCCTTCCTGAACTCGGCATCGGCATCCTTTTCATCCACGGTGCGGACGACCTGTCCTTTTCTGAAGATTATCACCTTTCCGCCACCGCCGGCTATACCTAAGTCGGCATGTTTGCCCTCTCCCGGACCGTTGACTACGCAGCCCATAACGGCGATGACAAGGGGCTTTTTTATGGCATACAGCTCGCCCTGCCACCTGTCCACAAACGAGTGCACATCGAATCCCAACCGTCCGCAACGAGGACAGCTGACAATCGTCACCCCTCCTTGCCGCAAACCGCACTCGCGGAGAATCTCACGGCCCGCCATGACTTCGTTCTCCGGGCTGGATGACAGGCTGACCCTGATGGTCGCCCCTATTCCTTCACTCAACAAGCGGCTGAATGCCAGCGTAGACTTGACAACACCTGAAATCAAGGGGCCTGCCTCGGTAACGCCGATGTGGAGAGGAATGTCGCTCTGGCTGGCAAATGCCTCATTCGCCTCAATGGTTTCCTGAACATCGCTGCTTTTCATGCTTACAACGACATCCCGGAACGCAAGCCTGTCAAAGATTTCTGCCTCGCGGACAGCCGCCTGGGCAATGGCCTTTGCACGGGAAATGCTTCCGGCTTCCACGGAAGACGCCAAGTCCTTCGGCAAACTGCCAGAATTGACACCTATGCGGATCGCGACTTTTTTTTCCCCGCAGGCATCTACGACTGCCCTAACCCGATCCTCGTTCCCTATGTTGCCGGGGTTTATCCGTATGGCGGATACATCCCCCTTCAGGCACTCCAGGGCAAGCCTGTAGTCAAAGTGTATGTCCGCCACGAGCGGGACGTCCGTCCGGGATGCTATGGCGCACAGTCCCTTCGCGCTTTCCATGTCCGGCACGGCGAAACGGATTATGTCACAGCCAAGCGACTTAAGGGCATTTATACGCCTTAGGATTGAGTCCAGCTTGTCTGTGTCAGAGACGACATCGGCTATGCCCTCCTTCCACATCGTCTGGATCGTGACGGGATTAGGGCCACCGACAAAAATTTTTTTTATTCCGTTATGACCGCCTATTCCAACGGCCCTCGTTTCCTTAAACATGTTCATGACTCTAAAAAAGCACAAAAAAACCGCCGGAAGCAAATGCACCCGGCGGCAAAAAACAAAAGAAGCTAAGCAGGATCAGACAATCATTCCGAAGACCATGCTGAACAGAGCGATGGTCTCACAAAGACCGACAACCATGATGTAGTTGGTGAAGCCCTTTCCAGTCTCAGCCAAGGCATCGGAACCAGCGGCACCAGCCTTGCCCTGGGCAATGGCGGACATGCACATGGAAAGACCACAAGCAAGTCCAAGTCCAAGGTAGAAAAGTTGCTGGCCAATATCCGCGCTGCCAACCTTACCAATCATTGACTGCATGAGCAGGAATCCGTAAATAGTCTGAGTCAGCGGGGCACCGGCGAAAACAACGAGGAGGAAAGGAGCGGGCTTGTTGTTGAGGTAGCACCTCTTCCAAGCTCCGATAGCTCCCTGTCCGGCAGTTCCGATTCCAATCGCGCTTCCCATAGCTGCGATGCCCATCACCAAACCTGCACCAAGAAATCCCCAGTTCATAATTACTCCTTATACGCAGTTTCCTGCGATTTTAACTTCAAAAATTCTATTTCAAACAGCCTGCCACAGGCAAAGCTGCAGAATCAATGATACTAGCATTTCCCAAGCCAGGCAACGCCTATGGCTCAAAAGATGCCCCTTTCCCAAGCCGGCTTATAGCAGACCCGGACAAAAAACTACTTCTTCTTGCGCTCCGCGAATGGGCGGTACTTCACCCCGCTCCAAGTCATTCCCAGATGCTGGGAGAACTCCAGCGTGTTCAGGCGGACTCCGTGAACGATGACCGAAAGCAAGTTCAGTATCATGTTCAAGCCGTGTCCGAACACCAGGAGCACCACGCCGAAGATTACCATAATCATCTTTCCGAACATCGGACCTGCCATCTGGTTGACCGTCTCGCTGATTGCGGCACCAGCAAGGGCGACAGCCCACAGGCGGATGTAGGATACGATATCGCTGAACTGGTTTACCACGCCCAGCAATACTGAAATGATATTCTTCACGCTCTCAAGCACGGACTTACCAACGCTTCCCTCATAGTTCGCGAAGATGAAGTTCAGGATGAACCCCAATCCCAAGATGCCAACCGATATGAGCGGATAGCTCGCCGGAAGCAGGAACCTGCCGCCGAATATGGAAATCGGCCCGCAAGAACCGTCAAACGAAAGCGGATACTTCGTAGCGTCCACGACCATGTTCATGACGACATAGAACATGCCCCATATCATGAAGAGCGAGCCCATGTCACCAAAGAACTTGAGGCTCTTACGGTCGGCGAACATACACTTGAAGTGCGCCACAGAAAGCTGGATGAGGGCCAGAGAGAAACAGAATATCTTCTGGTTCGTATTGGCAACATCCGAACCACTCTTCGCAGCCGAGAAAGGCGCAAAAGAGATGTCCACAAGCGATCTGGGAAGCTTCTCGGGCGGTATGCCGAACCATGAGCAGGTCATCACGCCCCACAGCATGGTACATAATCCGAGCAAGGTCACAAGCACGCCCAAAGAACGACCACCTTTCTTGCTCTTCCCAAGTATGGCAAGCCCAGCAATGACAATCAGCGCACCATAACAGGCATCGCCAAAAATCATCGCGAAGAACACGCAGAAGAACAGCAAGAACCAAGCCGAAATGTCAAACTCATGGTAACCGGGCGTGACATCCAGGAAGTCCATCAGCGGGTAGATTATGCTGACGAGCTTGTTGTTCTTGAGCTTTGTCGGAACAGGATCATCGTCCGCCGGATCTGCCGCAGCATAAGCCCAGGAGTTCTCCTTGCAGGCCGCAACGAAATTCGGAAGCAAATCCTTCGGGACATAGCCGGTAAGCCAGGCGAGCTTTGTTCCTGCAATGGAATCAAGCACGCCAGCCTCCTCAGTCTCCGGCTTATCGTCATTTTCCTCGCGTCCCATACCGGAACAAACGGTCTCAAACTCTATATCTGACGCAAGCACCTCCCTGTAAGAGGCCAATGCGGCAGAATATTTCTTGTCATCAAGGAGTTCGCTCTCTATCCTTGAGATGGTCTGCTTTGCCTTGAGAATATTATCCCTAAAAGCATCGGTAGACATCTCTGGCATCGGAACGGCATAAGCTTCCGCCGGCATAAGGGCCGGACGCTCTGTCACCTGCTCCTCGGAGAGCAAGAGGAAACGGACAATCTTACCAACCGCATTGACTTTTATAGTCTTCAGCTCTTTTCCGATTGTCCCGTACTTGTCCTCCGGAATTTCGTACATATATACGAAAATTCCCTTCTCTGCAAGAGCAACGAACTCCGCCGGATCAACAGTCCCCCATTTTGACAGCCGCTCAAGCTCATTCGTATCACGGGCGATGGCCTCATACATGGACTTCTTTTCATCGCTCAACGAAACAATCTTGTTCGCCGTCTCAAGGGCAGCCTCATTGGTCAGCTCCAGCTGGTTGACAATCTGCCTCTTAGGAAGCTTTATCTCATCCAGAATGGAGATGGCTTTGTCGGTCGCCACAGCCGCATCCTTATAGGATGCAAGGAGAGGCCCTTTTCCTTCCACTTCCTCCAGATGGACAACGCCAACCTTCCTCAGAGCCTTTACGGACTCCTTTCTTGTCGCATCGAGGACGACGATGGAAACCTTTTTCATTTTCTCAATCATGATTCAGCCGCCTCGTCCTTGTTCCTCTCAAGCTTCTTCTTGGATATCTTGCTCCTGACTACCGCAGAG
>CAMNGY010000177.1 GCA_946538795.1 uncultured Treponema sp. | reverse complement strand
CCATTTGACCGGGCTGAGTGAGCAGAGGTCCGCAGCTTCCACCCCCTTGTCCTGCAGGATTTTGAGGGCGGCCTCGCACTGGCTGCGGCGCTCGTTGTACTTGCTGTCGGCCAGCTGCCGTTTCTTGCGGGTGTTCATTACTACGAAGCGGTAGTCGCCCAGTTCCAGAGGCACATACTCGTGCTGGACCGTGGCGCAGTCCAGCAGCTCCGCCGTGGCTTTCCTGGCGGTCGCGATTATATATTGGTCCATTATGCCGCAGTTTACGCCCATGAACTCGTGCTCGCTCTGCTGGCCGATCAGCGCGATGTCCTTGCGGCTGACCCCCAGGCCGAACGTCTCCGACACGGCGTATGCGAATCCGCATTCCAGGGCAGACGAGGACGAGATGCCTCCTGCCGGAGGGACGTTGCTGACCAGAAGGACGTCGAAACCGGACGGAATCTTGTAGCCTCTCCGGCTGAGGATTGACAGAATGCCGTTCAGGTAGTTGGCGTAGCCGTTCTCCTTTGAATAGGCAAAGCCATCGTCAATGTTGAATGAGAAGCTCCCGGGGAACTTGAGGTCGTTGTAGCTGATCCTCTTGTCCTCGCGTCTGCGGATGGCTACGTAGAGGTAGCGGTCAATCGCGGCCGGAAAGACCTTTCCTCCGTTGTAGTCTATGTGCTCGCCGATTATGTTTATTCTGGCGGGAGAGGAGAAAAGCCTCACGCCGTCCGGGCTGCCGCCATACTGCCTCACGAAATCATCTTTCAGGTTCCTGACGTCATAATCCTGGGAAACTGTTTCCATTGAAAACTCCTGTGTCAATTTTACAGTATCAGGAATGAATTGGCAAATTATTTTTGTACCGGGTCCGGCTGCGGCAAGGAGGCCACGACGTGTCCGTGGGGCATGCTGTTGTCCGGCTTGACCATGACGAACGGCTGCGGCAAGTGGCCACGGCGTGTCCGGATAACCCGCTTTGGCGAGAATCTGCCTGGTCTTGGCCTGAGCTCCGCGATGCATGTCCCCTTGCATAAAAGCAAGTAAAATTTTACAATAAGGCAGATATGAACGGCGATTTAGTTGAACAGTTTGTTGATGAGGGCACGCTTCAGGCGATGGGTTCTCTTTTGGACTCTGCCGATGAGGCTGTCGCCAACGAAGCCGGGGTCAAGATTTCCGCCAGTTTTGATGGGGGAAACGGGGCTTTTGGCCAGATAGCCTTGGGGGACGGGGAGGAAAAGCTTGTCTCCAGCTTCCACAACAACCTCGTCCTTCTGATAGAAAAGACTTGGGTAGAAAAGTCTGATGTCGCCTTGAAGGCTCAGGTTCTGTACCGGCTGGAGGAATTCACGAAATTCATGGGCGGCAGGGTCTATTCGCAGGCTTACCCTTACTTTTTCAATATAGTGGACGACGTAGTTTACCTGATGTTCGGGGCACAGACAAAGAGCAAGTCCTTTGACGAATACGCCATGAGGATTGACCCGGACTTCGGTCTTTTCTGGTGGTACGTTGAATCCCTTCCGCGGGATGCGGACTGGGAGGACAGGAAAAAACGGCTTGTGATCCTTTTGGGAATGTATTATCTGGCGAATTTTTAGGGGAGGCAGTTTCAAAAGTCCAGACGGACTTTTGAAACTGGACAAAATTAATCTGCGAGGGCCGCAACGGCGCAGAATGCGCCAGTGAGGCCCTCGTGAGCCAGTGCAAAAGTGACCGACTTTTGCAACTGGCTCAGGGGAATCTTGCTATGGATATAGATGCTGTATGCCAGCGGCTCAGGGCTGGGGCTGACAGGCTGGCCACGCATACCGCCGCACAGAAAAACCATGCCCTTGAGTGCGTCAAGGAAGCCCTGGTCAAGAGCCAGTCCCTCATACTTGATGCCAATGCGCAGGATGTTGCGGCTTCCAGGGCTGCCGGTGTTTCTGAAGCCCTGCTCGAGCGTCTTGCGCTGGACGGCAGGAAGTTCAGTTCGATGATACAGGGCCTTGATGTCGTCATTGGTCAGGGGGACCCGATAGGGGAGGAGGTCGCCGGCTGGCGCGCTCCCAAGGGCATGCAGATACGCCAGGTCCGGGTCCCGCTGGGCGTGGTCGGCATAATATATGAATCCCGGCCCAACGTCACGGTCGATGCCTTCGCGCTGGCATACAAGAGCGGAAATGCCATCATGCTAAGGGGCTCGTCCTCCGCGCTCAACTCCAACAAGGCCATTGTGGCGGCCATATCCTACGGCCTGGGGCAGGCTGGCAGCGACGGTGTCCGGGATGCCGTCTACCTGTGCGAGGACGGAAGTCATGAGGACGTGGACCAGATTTTGGGGGCTACCGGAAAGATTGATGTCCTGTTGCCGCGCGGGTCGTCCAGGCTCATAAACGCTGTGGTGGAGAAGGCAAGGGTTCCCGTCATTCAAACTGGGGCCGGAGTGTGCCACCTCTATGTCGATGATGGCGCTGACATAGGCATGGCCGTGAACTTGACGCGCAATTCCAAGATGCAGCGTCCCGGTGCCTGCAACGCAATAGAGACGCTCGTCGTGAACAAGCGGATAGCGGCGGAATTCCTTCCCGCCCTTGCCAAGTCTTTGGGTGGCGAGGTGCGCCTTCTGGCCGATGAGATTTCCTATCCCCTCCTGTTCGAGACCTTGCGCAAGAGCGGGCTGCTGAGCCAGAACAGCGACTGCATAGACCGGGCGGGAAAGGACGATTTTGGCTATGAGTTCCTGGATTTCGTCCTGGCAGTAAAGTGCGTTGGTTCCGTGGAGGAGGCGGTGGACTTCATAAATGCCCACAACACTAAGCATTCCGAGTGCATCGTCACTAACAACAGGTGGAATGCCAGATATTTCCAGTCCCGGGTGGATGCGGCCTGCGTCTACGTGAACGCGAGCACCCGCTTTACGGATGGCGGCGAATTCGGGTTCGGAGCGGAGCTGGGCATAAGCACGCAGAAACTCCATGCCCGGGGGCCGATGGGCATAACGGCGCTTACGACGACTAAATTCCTTATAGACGGGGACGGGCAGGTCCGCTAGACGCAGCTTGCGGGGGGCTTTCGATTGCGGGGCCTCCAGCTGCCGATTTCGGCGTCTGATTGCCATCGTTTGCGCTGAGTGCCGCCGGCCGGCGGGTCGCCCGTATGCCGCAGCCCGCGTCAGGCTGCCGTGCCGCTCGTACCGTAGCGGGAATGTCCGGCTACAGCTTTTCCCCGAAGTATATCCCCGCCCATTCCCAGCGGCCGTGTACGGAAGGATCCGACGGGAAATTCACCTTGCGGAAGTAGAGATACCACACGTTGACGTACCTGTTGCTCCATCCCCAGGTCCTGAAGTAGGCTTCGGTCGGTGTGGAGCTTGGATCCAGCCATTCCGAGCAGTGAATCCGGTTTCCCCTCATGTATGAATGCATGGAAAAGGAGCTTTGCGAGTTCTCGTCGCTTTCGTCCTGCCTCCAGGACATGGCGAAGAAGTTTACCTTTGACTTGTATTTGTCCAGTGATTTCCAGTCGTATTTGCTTATGGCGGTCTTTACTGCCGTGAGCAGGTCTTCCATGCTGGCGAAGGTCCAGTCCTTTGACGAATTGCTGAAGTCTATCAGCTGCTTTGCGCTTGCGTAGGCGTTCGGCCTTCCCTGTATCTGAATGCTCTGCGCGTCCGCCCTGTTCAGGAACAGGCCGAATGTCTTCAGCGCCTGGTCCCATTCTCCCTCGTTCTCATATTCCAGGGCCAGCCGGTAGTATATTTCTGTTATGTTGACATCGTTTGGGAACTGGGAGACCAGCTGGTTGAAGTACGTGATGCGGTTCTCGCTGGTCTCGCTTATGCGGATGAGGTTCTGAAGGCACAGGAAGTGGACCGACTGGCCTTGTACAAGGAGGTCGGGATAGTTTTTGATTATCCGTTCCAGGTAGTAGCGGGCTATGGGGCGCGCGTCGCTTTCCAGGTAGGCGTTCGCCGTCATGAGCAGCCAGTAGGCGTTGTATTTGTCATCAGGGTTCTTTTCCACCCAGTCGGTCAGGAATATGACCAGGGAGTTGTAATCTTTAGCGGACATCATCGTGCTGGCAATCTGTTTTACCAGCGCATAGCGGCTGTCCTCGTCAAAGCTCCCGGTCTTCAGGAGCTGTTCCAGTTCTGCTTGTGTTTTCTGCGCTTTCCGCAGCGCCTGCTCCTGCCTGCTTTCCGCCTTTCCGCAGCCGGAAAGCAGCATGATGAGCATGGCGGCAATTCCCGCCAGCCCTGTAACCTTTTCCCTTTTGAACATATTAAATTATTGTAATAAAGCGTAATGATATTGGCAATAAGTCTTTGTTGTTATATTATGTGGTTTTATGGAAAAAATAAGGGGGATCGTTCTGTAGATGGCCGCGGAAGGCGATAAGAAGCGTGGTTTCAGGAAGTTGCTGCGGACTGCATATCAAAAGGAGGCGAGCCTGCTGCTTGCCCTCGGCCTCGTGCTGGTCCTGGTCGGGCTGTTTGTCTTTGTCGGCAGGCTGGAGTCCTCCGTCAAGGTCTTCGCCCTGAGGCCCGTCGTGTCCCTTGTGGCCGGTATGCTCCTTCTGTTCATTTCCCTTGCCCTGACCGGCAGCAGCCTCTCGCTTTTCTTCGGCCTTTTTTTCTTCCTTATGGGGACGGTCCTGCTGCTTATGGATTCGGGAATTCTGCCTTATGGATTTTCGCGCATGTGGCCGACAATAATGATATCCGCGGCGCTTTCCCTCTTCCCGGCAGGCCTGTACCGGGCCAGGCGCGTGCGGACCGTCTACCTGTTCCCGGCCATAATG
>CAMNGY010000176.1 GCA_946538795.1 uncultured Treponema sp. | reverse complement strand
CTCCGCGTCCTACTATGAGCGTGTCGCAGAGCTTGTAGCGGTCGGCGGTCCGTATCATGCGGATTATGGTTTCGGCCGCCCCTTCGCCCTGTACTTGGGCCGGCAGGATCACTATGTTGACCGTGTCGTTTCTCCGCTTGCTTATGTTCAGTATGTCGCGGAGGGCGGCTCCGGTCGGGCTTGTCACTATGCCGATTGTGGCGGGGTAGGGGGGGAGGGGCTTTTTCTTCCTGTCATCGAACAGCCCCTCTGCATCTAGCTTCCGTTTGCGGGCCTCAAGCATCTCCATTATGTCGCCGATGCCGGCCTGGGTCATGGAATCTATGATTATCTGGTAGCGTCCCTGCGCCTCGTATACGCTTATCTTGCCCCTGACCTGGACCAGCATCCCGTCCTTTGGCTTGAATGCCAGGCGGGAAGCGGCTCCCCGGAACATGACCGCGCTTATCTGCGCGCCCGTGTCCTTGAGCGAGAAATACAGGTGGCCGGTGGAATTGGCTTTGAAATTGGAGATCTCGCCTTTCAGCTGCACGCAGGGGAAGGTTTCCTGCAGCATTGTCTTTATAAGCCCCGTCAGCTGCGAGACTGTATATACGTATTCTTCCATATTCTTCCGCCCTCCCGTGCTCGCAGTAAGGCTAGCTCAATACCTGTAAATTGTCAACATTGCCTGTCCGATAATGAAAGCGATGAAAAACGTCGTCCTCCTGTATGCTGGTTTCGGCCAGACACATGCGTTTGATATGCTGTTTCCGAAAGATTTCTCCAAGATTTCCGCAGATGGCGGGACCGCAAGGGAAAAATCCGCTTTTGCCCTTGCGCTGGACTGGGCCGGGGGAATACGGGACAGGGAGAGGATAATCATAGCCGCGAGCAGGCAGACGGAGGATAAGGTCAGGCGGGAAGTCTTGAAGGCGGACATGGATTCCTGCTGCGATGTCATAGTGGAGCAGAGGTGGACCACGCAGCTGCTTTTGAAAAGGATGGCAGAGTCCGCCTCCAAGTACGGGGCTTCATACGTCGTATACAGCATGGCGGACAGGCCATTCCTGGACAAAGTCCTGACGGAGAGGGTCATATCCGATCACTTGAAATACCTGTCGGAATACAGTTTTGCGGACGGCTATCCTGCCGGCCTTTCCCCGGAAGTCGTAGATGCCGGTGCCTTGGGCATAATGCTGTCACTGGCGTCCCGTAAGGAAGCCTTCTCTTCTGACAGGATTTCCAAGGACAGCCTTTTCGCTGTGCTCCGGGAGGACATAAACTCCTTTGAGATTGAGACAGTGATTGCCCCAAAGGACTTCCGCATGTTGCGGCTGGATTTTTCCTGTTCCTCCAGGGCTTCCACAATATCCTGCGTCCATCTGTTCCGGGCCGCGTTGGAGCAAGGCAGCTCTTTTGATGCCCTCTCCCTGGCGGAGCTTGCCTCCTCCTCCCCTGACGTCCAGAGGACCGTCCCGGCGTTCTACAATGTTCAGATAGCGGAGAACCTTTCTACTACTACGACATACAACCCCTACCCGGAGGAGTTCAAGAAGAAGAACGACCGCTACCCGGTCAGGAAGGAGAATCCTGAGCCTGTCAACATGGGGCTTGACCAGTTCAGGTCGCTCGTTGACGGGATGGCAACCTTGTCTGAGGCCGCTGTCGTGGGCCTGTCGGGCTTTTCCGAGCCGCTGACCCATCAGGATTTTCTGGAATTTGCCAGGACGGTCCTTTCCAAGCCGGGGCTTTCCCTTTTGGTGGAGACTGACGGGACGCTCCTGACTGCTCCCATAGCCCAGAAGCTGGCCGACATAGTGAAGGATTCGCCGGAGAGGACGGGAACTTGGCCTGCCGTCATCTGGATTGTTTCTGTGGATGCGTTTACGGAAGAGACTTATTGCAAGCTTCATACCAACGCCTTCACCAATGCGAACGGAATACGCAGCTTTGAGAGCGCGAAGGCGGCTTTGCTGACGCTGGAGCAGTATTTTCCCGGTAACGTGTACCCGCAGTTTGTCAGGATGAAGGACAATGAGGATGAGCTGGAGCCGTTCTACCGTTTCTATCATGATCCTGAGTCCGTCTGCAAGGGGCGCCTGGTGATACAGAAGTACGATTCCTTCTGTGGCCTCCTGCCCGACCTGAAGAGCGCGGATCTGGCGCCGTTGGAGCGTTATCCCTGCTGGCACTGCAAGCGCGACATGTTTGTCCTGCCGGACGGCAGCGTTCCGCTTTGCCGTGAGTATGTCCTGGACGCGTCGTGCGGGAATGTGTTTGATGAAGGCGTTGAGGCCGTGTGGAAACGGATGGCGGGTCTGGCGGAAAGCCATGTGAGGGGCCGGTATCCCGACAAGTGCGAGAACTGCGATGAATACTATACCTTCAACTTTTAACGCCAAGCAAGTCCGGATGACCATACTGGGCGGGATGGAGGAGCCGCCCCGCATCGTCATGGACGTTTCCTGCATAGTCATAAAGAGGACCGTGAACCAGTACAGGAGCCAGGTGCTCAGGAACCTCCTGTCGTGCGGCTTCAGGAAAATAGTCAGCGTAGAAAGCTTCAACTCTGCCTTCAATACGGAAAGCCTTTCGCTGGACTTTCCTGAGGTGAAGTTCGTCCGCGCGCATGGGAAGATGAACGACGGGGATTTGGTGAACCTGGGGATGGGGGAGATTGATTCCCCGTATGCCCTGGTGCTGCATGATGACCTGTGCCTCCAGGATTTCAAGTTCTCACGGACTTTGGCCCAGAAGCTCTCTGAGTTCAATGCCTTCTGCGTGGCATCCCGCCTTCTGAACAAGGACAGGCAGGGTGTGCCTGTCCGCTTTACTCCTAAAGTGAGAAATTTCGTGTTTGACGTGGAGTCTTCGCTTGCTGTGGTGGACAAGGCCATGACCTTGTTCCCGCTGGACTTGGCGGGATTTTATGACGTGAACGTCTTCAAGATGCTGGGAGGTTTTGACTATACAATAAGCTCTCCTTACTGGCAGGAGCTGGATCTCTTTTTCAGGGCCTGGCTCTGGGGTGAGAAAATTCAGCTTTCCTCCGCGTTCGCCCTGGAATTCTTTGACGAGCTTCCGGTATACGATCGGACAGCTGACATTTCTTACTTGAAGTTCTATCTTAAGAACCTGCTTCCGGATTTCAAAAGGGATCATGGGGAAATCTCACTGACCTCATTCCCTTCCTTCAAGGCCAGGAGCAGGTGCGGGATGAACGAGGCCCTGTCGCTTTTTTCCGGGGCAAAAGACTGGGTGAGGCTGAACCGTTTCCGCTTCAAGACTGATGCGGTTGCCCTGCTGGAGGGCTGGGGAAAGGATGTCGATGAATGATGAGCTTTAAGAATATTTTTGACAGGAAGAAGAGAAGGACGGTCGTGATAGTGCAGTGCCGCCTTTCTTCATCCAGGCTGCCGCGCAAGGCCCTGCTCCCGCTGGGAGGAAAGACCCTGCTGGAGTGGACCCTTGCCGCCATGAGGAAGGTGAAGGCCGACGCGTATTATCTTGCGACCGATGTCGAGTCTGGGCCAGAGCTGGAGGGAATAGCGAAGGCTTCTGGCTTCTCCTTCTATGCAGGATCGAAGGATGACGTGCTGGACCGCTTTCTCAAGACAATAGAGATTTCCAAGGCCGATGTTGTCATCCGTGCCACGGCGGACAATCCTTTCCTCTTTTACGAGGCCGCTTCGGCTTTGCTTGCCGAGTACAGGGAGAGGGAAGATTCGTCGCCGGTGGACTACATAAGCTGGACGGGCTTGCCCCACGGTTCCGGGGTAGAGATTTTCAATGCCGCATCCCTTAGGAATGCCGCATCGCAGACTGATTCCCCCTATGATCATGAGCATGTTGGTCCGGCTCTTTACAAGCATACTGACAAATTCAACTGCCTTTTCCTGCGCGCGCCCAAGGAATTCTATTATCCTGACCTGAGGACGACCGTGGACGTCTATGCCGACTACTGGCGGGCCATGGCTGTTGTTGATGCGGTGACGGAAGCTGATGGCAAGGTGAGAATGCCGGTCAAGGAGCCGTTTAGCGTCTCTCAGATACTGACCGCGCTGGGCAGGGATTCCGTGAAGTATCCCATGCTCCTTGTTCCGTGCGTTGAGAAGGGGCACGGTACAGGCCATTTGCGCCGCTGCCTGTCGCTGGCCGTTGAGACCGGGGCCGATGTCCTGATTCCGGAGGCCGGAGACCTTGCAGAGTTGCCTCTTCTACTGGAAGAGTACAAGGGCAGGGGGCTGAAGGACCGTCAGATTGTGCGGGATGCCGGCCATGCGGAATGCTACAGCCTTGCCGTGGCGGACCTCTTTTCTGCGGATGCGGGTTTTGCCGCAGGGCTTTATGCGAAATGCCCTGTCGTGGCCATTGACGAGGGGGCGGCCGACACTGGCTGGGCGGACTATCTGCTGGATGTCATCCCGGCCGTGCAGGATTTCAGGGACGTGAACCTGTCCGATCCTGCCTTTATCCCGCTGCCGGAGAACAAGCGGTCGGATACGGACAGGAATGCTCCTGTAAGTAACGCCATAGTTGTGCTGGGGGGCGAGGATCCCGCGTCCCTTTCCCTGCCCGCGGCTTATGCCCTGGCCGCATGCGGAATCTCCGTGACCTGCGTGGCTTCGTCTGAGGCGAAGGCGGATTCCCTCCGTCAGTCCGTTGCCGGCAGCTTCCCGGGGGTGACCATATCAGGGCCCGTTCAGGATTTGCGGGAGAAGCTTTGTCAGTATGACCTGGTCGTTTCTCATTATGGTTTCGTACATATCAAGCGTATGAGCCTTCATGTCGCG
>CAMNGY010000175.1 GCA_946538795.1 uncultured Treponema sp. | reverse complement strand
GACGAGCTGACCGGCGAGAAGCTCCAGAAGGAGCTTTCCTACAAGGAAGGCCACTGCAACCAGGCCTTCAGCTGGCTGTCCGGCAAGAACTTGCTCAAAGAGACCGGCAGGACCGCCCACACCTACTACGAGCTTACCGACTACGGCCGTGCCATCGCCAAAAACGGCAGCGCGGAAGAGCGGATAATCACCTTCCTGAAAGAGGGCGGCCCCAAGGCCCTGCCCGAGATTGCCTCCGCCCTGGGACTTGAGAACAAGGACGTGGGATCCGCGTTCGGCCCCCTGAGCAAGGAGGGCGTGCTCCGCATGACCGCCGACAAGAAGGCCGAGTACACCGGGGCCGCCGTCCCGGAGCGGATTGCCCGCGCCAAGGCCCTCATCGCCAAGGCTGAGAAGTCGCAGGCGGGCGGGCTTGACGGCGCGCTCGATGCCGCGTCGCTTTCCAAGGAGGAGCTTGCCGACATCTCCACGATGACCAAGAAGCGGGGGGTGAGCGACACGGCCTTCAAGACCGTCGAGCGCGAGACCGTGACCTACCGCCTGCTCCCCGATGCCGCCGCCGTCAGCAAGGCGCTCAAGGAAGCCGGAGTCACCGGCGAGGAAATCGGAGCTATCACTGGCGCGATGCTCTCATCCGGCGACTGGAAGAAGGGCAGCTTCCGCGCCTACAACATCTCCGTCCCGCCCGCCCGCATCATACCGGGCCGCACGAACCCCTACGTGGACTTCCTTGAGTCCGTCAAGGACAAGATGTGCTCGCTGGGGTTCGAGGAGTTCGACGGGCCGCTCGTCGAGACCGAGTTCTGGAACGGCGACGCGCTCTTCATGCCCCAGTTCCACGCCGCCCGCGACATCCACGACGTGTACCGCATCAAGACCCCGACCCACGCCAAGTCCATCGAGGAACCCTATCTTTCCGCCGTCCGCGCCGTCCATGAGAACGGCGGCAGCACCGGCAGCCGGGGCTGGAACTACAAGTTCGACACGGAGTTCACCCGCCGCCTGATCATGCGCAGCCAGGGCACGGTGCTTTCCGCCCACCAGCTGCACAAGGCCAAGGTGCCGGGCAAGTACTTCGGAATCGCCCGCTGCTTCCGCTACGACAAGGTAGACGCGACCCACCTGAGCGACTTCTACCAGACCGAGGGAATCGTCCTGGGAGAGGACGTGAACCTGCGCACGCTGCTGGGAATCCTCAGGATGTTCGCCGTGGAGATCGCGGGGGCGAGCGAGGTCAAGTACGTGCCGGGCTACTTCCCCTTCACCGAGCCTTCGATCGAAGTGCACATCAAGCACCCCAAGCTGGGCTGGTTCGAGCTCGGCGGTTCGGGCATCTTCCGCCCGGAAGTCACCGAAGCGATGGGCGTGCACGTCCCCGTCCTTGCCTGGGGCATCGGCATAGACCGCATGGCCCTGATGGCCCTGGGACTGAACGACCTGCGCGAGCTGTTCAGCGAAGACGTCGAGAAAGTCCGCCTCCGCAAGGCCAAGTTCTAGCCGGACTCCGGCTGCCCTTCCTCTCCCGCCACGATAGGGAGAGGAGCCCGGGTCATGAAGGAGGGGAAAAAAATGAAGAAGAACAGTGTCGCGCTCATCCTGCTTGTTTTTGCCGTACACATCCTGTTTGCGAATGACACGTTCTTTTCATTGAGCGGCGGGAATCTTGTTCCTGTCACGGATGATTCCGTGACAGTTGAGATGAAAGAAGAGAGAATAACCCTTGATTTCCAAAAAGATTTTTATGAAGTGACCGTCGATTTCTCTTTTTATAATACAGGAACGACAACACAATTGACCGTTGGTTTTCCGTTTTTTGCTCCCGGCAATTTAGGAAACGGCAAGATATATGATTTTAAATCCTGGACAGATGGAAAAGAAACTTCGTTCGATGATTTGCCGATAGTCCGCTCGTGGGATTCCAGCAATCAGCCAGAACTGGAGAACGCGTATACCCGCACCATCGTGTTCAAAAAGAAGCATCCGACGACGACACGGATAACATACAAATCTACCTATGGGAACACTCGCTGGGACGGGTATTATTTGTACGGGACTGGTTCAAGCTGGAAAAATTCGATAGGAAAAATCACCTTGGTTATCGTCAACAATCTTCTCTATGGATACCCAGAGAGCATAAGGATGGGAAGCACTATATGGGGCGAAAGCATAAAGGAGAAACTGACTCAAAAAGACGACAAGACGTTTGAGGCTGTCTTTTACAATATTGAGCCTGCAGAATACACGGACATATTTTACGTGCATTTTGAGAACATATTGAATGATTGCGGCCCGAAGCGGTTTCCCGCATATTTCCCATACAACAAACGTATCACAGACAGCAAAGAGCTGGCTTGGTACAGGAAAGACCAGCTGCGAATACTCAGGAACACGATTTACGCCCTGCATGGCTATCCATTCAAGTCGGAAGATTTACGCGTTTTCTTTGAAGCAAACAGTGCCGAATGGAGCCAGCCATACAAAGCCAATGACCGCTTTTCGGAAAACATGCTCTCTGCTATTGAAAAAGAGAACATAAAGATAATATCGGAAGAAGAAAAAAGAAGGTAGCACAAGGCTGAGATGGAAATGGATCGCAGGCGGTCTCCGGTTCTGCTGATAATTAATCCCAGAAAGGGATTACGGGCGAGCGGCTCAGCTTTGAGGAGATAACATGAAATCAATACTAGACGAACTGAATATAGACTCATTCAAAGAAGGCAAGCGCTATGAGGCAAAACTTGCGAAAGGCGGGCTGCCGGACAGCCTTTGGGACAGTTATTCATCTTTTGCAAATACAGACGGTGGTATAATTCTCCTTGGAGTGAAAGAAAACAAGGACCATACGTTTGCGGTCGAGGGTACTGATCAGCCGGAGAAACTGGTAAAAGCCTTCTGGGACAACGTGAACAACAAGAAAGTCGTGAACCTCAATATCCTTGGTAACGGTAATGTGGAGATAAAGGAGATTGACGGGAAACACATTATTGCAATCACTATTCCGCGGGCGGAACGTATTTACCGCCCGATATTCCGAGGGGCAGATATGTTCACGGGGACATATCGCAGGAACGGAGAGGGGGATTATCTTTGCTCTCGTGATGAGGTTGCGGCTATTTTCCGTGATGCCGGGCAGGTAACGCAGGACAACAAACTTATCACCGAGGTAAGCCTGGATTCGCTGTGCAAGGAGACTATCGCCCATTATCGCCAACGGTTTATCCTCATTCACGATGGCCATGTCTGGAACAGTCTTCCCGATGTGGAATTCCTGAAAAAGCTTGGGGCCGCAAGAATAAATGCGGAGGATGGCAAAGTGTATCCGACTGCGGCAGGACTCCTGATGTTCGGCTACGAGCCGGAGATAATGTACGAGTATCCTTTGTATTTCCTTGATTATCAGGAGCATTTTGACGAATCGACAAGGTGGTCAGACAGGTTTGTCTCAAGTTCCGGCGAATGGAGCGGGAATGTATTTGACTTTTTCTTCAAAGCCTTGAACAAGCTCACGGAGGACATAAAAAGGCCGTTCGCTCTGGATGGCATTACGAGGATCGATGATACTCCTGTTCATAAGGCAATCAGGGAAGTCCTCGTGAATACGCTCGCAAATGCGGATTATTACGGACGTTGCGGTGTCGTAATCAAGAAATACAAGGAATATTTTTCTTTTGAGAATCCCGGCATGTTCAGAATGAGCCTGAAAGAAGCGATTGACGGCGGTATGTCGGACCCGCGCAATGCGACCATCTTGAAAATGTTCTCCATGATTGACATTGGCGAGCGGGCAGGAAGCGGCATCCCCGGCGTGTTTTCCGCATGGAACAAGGCATTCGGCATTGTGCCGGAATACACTCAGAGAGTGACACCGGACAGGACAAAGACTATACTGAGACTGTCGCATGAACTTCCGCCGGAGGTCTCACAAAATGGCACTGTAAATGGCACTGTAAATGGCACTGTAAATGCAGTTTTGGCACTGATAAGGCAAAATCCCTCAATAACATATGAGCAGCTGGCAGAAAAGGCTGGCATATCAAGAAGGACTGTAAACAGATTGCTTTCTGAGCTGAAAAATAAAGCTGTGCTGGTTCGTGTCGGAGCCGACAAGGGGGGCCACTGGGAGATTATGGAAAAGTGACAGGCACAGGCTACCTATTCTTTAGCCAAGATATGTACACGTACGAGGAGGCAGGAAATGTCGTATGAAGCCGCTAAAAGAAGCCTTTGCTGATATAAAAAGGAGGTTTGCATAATGGAAATACGAAAGGCAACAGGGGCAGATCTGCCCGTCATACTGTCGCTGTATGAGCGCGCCCGGGCGTTCATGGCACAGAACGGCAATGCAAGCCAGTGGGGAACAACGAATACGCCCCGAACGCTCATTGAGAGCGACATTGCGGCCGGGAAAAGCCATGTCTGCATTGCGGAGGGGAAGATAGCGGCGGTGTTCTACTTTGCCGTCGAGCGTGAGCCGACCTATGCCGTCATTTCCGGTGCCTGGCTGAACGATGCCCCCTACGGCGTTGTTCACCGGATTGCGTCGGACGGCAGTACGAAGGGGGCGGGGTCATTCTGCCTGCAGTGGGCACTTGCGCAGTGCGGGAACATACGGATCGACACCCACCGCGACAACAGGCCCATGCAGGGTCTGCTTGCAAAGCTCGGCTTCTCGTACTGCGGAACGATTACGATTGCGGACGGAACGGAACGCATTGCGTTCCAGAAGCAGACGGAGGGCAGGCATGCGTGATGTGGTCTTGCTGGGAATCGATACCCAGAAGG
>CAMNGY010000174.1 GCA_946538795.1 uncultured Treponema sp. | reverse complement strand
GAGTCCGCCCGGCAGAACACAAAGGCCCTTGGTTCCGCGCTGATGGAGCTTAAGACCACTACGCAGGGGGGCGGGGTCGCTATGGGCATGCTGTTTGACAGCATTGCCAAAACTGCCAAGGACCTGGAGGAGATGTCCAGGGAGCTGAAGGCCGTGGGGGCCTTCCAGAAGGAAAGGTACAAAGGCGAGATCCGTAAGAATATAGTCGGCAAGCTGGGACCTGAGGTCAGGGAAAACGCCTCTGCCCTCATGGAAGAGATAAAAAAGCAGATGCCGACTGTCATGCCCCGCAGGCCCTTTTCGGCAGACATTGTGGAGGAGCTGGTCAAAGAGGAAACGGCCGCCAACAAGGACGACCTTCGCAGGAAGCTTCTCCAGCACCTGAAAGTTCAGGAGGAGACCTTAGAGAAGGAGGACCCCGGGGTCAACGTCCACGACGTAATCATGGGGGCGGTTCTTTCCCTCGGTTCCATGTCAGACCAGTACAACATCGTCATGGGTAAGATTGTAACGAACCATGACATACTTGCCTCCGAGGACAAGGGCTTCAGGCAGAAGCTGGGGAGGTTTCTGCGCCGCCTGTTCGGTATGGCGGAGCCTCAGGTGGAATATGAGGTTGTGATCAACAAGAAAGGTTCGGATGAGAAGCAGAAGGAGCTGATCAACTACAGTTCCTTCATGGCTTCTTTTTCCAAACGGATAAAGTTCTACTCGTCGCTCAGTTCGCAGGATAGTCCCAACTATCAGAAGATGAACTCGCAGGCGGACGACTTCGTATTCAACTGGGTGAACAAGCAGATGACCGAGAACGGGAGACTTCAGGTCCTGCTGGGTGCCTTGGACGAATACTTCAAGCAGAACACGTCCGGCGTGAACCGCGCCAAGATAAAAGGCATAAAGATGGAGCTGACGACGCTGAAAAATGCGCTCGTCAAGGTGAACCAGCTGCGCTCCGAGTATGCCTCCTATGTGGAGGAGGCGGAGCAAATGAAGAAACTGGGAATAACGAAATGAAAATGAAAAGCTTTTTAGGGGGTGCCTTTGTGGCAGCCCTTATGTTGCCGCTTTTTCCGGCACCTGTCTACACTCCGCAGGCAGGCAAGGAAGCGGACGACATTCCGGGAGTCGAACGGGCGCTGCAGCGCAATGTCGTCATGCTGACGATGGGTCATCCCTATGACCTGAATCCGCAGACGGCCAGCTACACGTCCGAGGCCCAGCTCCTTTCGGGTCTGTACGAAGGTCTTTTTTCCTATAATCCTGTCAGCCTGGAGCCGCAGAATGCCCTTTGCTCCTCATACAAGATTTCAAGAAACAAGAAGCGCTGGACATTCACGATCATAGACGGCGCGAAATTCAGCAACGGGGAGAAGATAAACGCCAGTACCTTCCGGGAGTCCTGGCTGGACCTGCTTTCCAATCCCCGCGCCCCGTATGCTTCCATGCTGGACTGCATAGAGGGGGCCAGGAATTACCGGCTGGGAAAGGGAAAACGGGACGAAGTGGGCATAACCGCCAGGGATGAAAGGACCCTGGTGGTTCACCTGGAGGAGCCTGCCGAGCATCTGCCCAAGATTTTGTGCCACCATGCCTTCAGCGCGGTCAGCAAGAAGAAGAACTCATACAGCGGGGCTTTTGCCCTTTCGTCCTATGAGAACGGCCGGCTGGAGCTGGTGAAGAACAAGAACTACCGGGATGCCTCCAGCATCCTCATACCCGGCATAACGATAATACAGAGCGATGACTTGGATGAGAACGCCTACCTGTACAATACCGGGAAGGTTGACTGGATTCCCGAAGGCAACGTCAACGCCGCCAAGATAATCAACCGCAGCTCCATAAAGGTCGCCGCGGAATTCGGCACTTACTACATCTTCTTCAAGCTGAACGGAAAGAAGTGGAACACTAAGGAGGTGCGCGAGGCCCTTCTTGAGGCGATCCCTTACGACAAGCTCCGTGACGGCATAACGGTTCCGGCGACGACCTTGGTCTATCCCCTTCCCGGATACCCGGATGTGGCGGGGTTCGAGGACTATGACGGCGACGATGCCGTCATGATGATGGGCAAGGCGCGGGAGAAAGCCGGGCTTGGGCCGAAAGAGAAAATCACGGTGAAGTTCGGCATAACCGACAGCGAGTTCATGAAAAACTTCGCCCAGATACTGCAGAAGGCCTGGCAGCCGCTCGGAGTGGAGCTTGTGAGCGAGATAAAAGGGTCTGAGGCTTACAACTCGGAAATTCCAAGCTGGGACGCGGACCTGTTCGCATATTCCTGGATCGGGGATTTTGCGGATCCTCTCGCATTCCTGGAGCTGTTCAGGAGCGATTCTTCCCTTAATGTCGCCAAGTATGACAATGAGGGCTTCGATTCCCTGTTGCACCAGGCTTCGGTCGCGGGAAGCAGCACGGAGCATTACAATCTTCTGTCCCAGGCGGAGACTATGCTCCTTGATGATTGCGTGGTGATTCCCGTTTACCATCCCGTGAGCCTTCATGTCATAGACACCGACATAATAGGAGGATGGCAGTCCAATGCGATGGACCTGCATCCGTTCAAATACTTCTATATAAAGCGCAAGAATCCGACCCTTCCGAATCTGGTCATGGCTCCCGAGGTCCCGGACCAAGATGGAAGAAAGGAGTTCCTAACCAGCAAGTAAGGCCGCGATCCTGGCGGCATTCTCCTCTTTGCCCGTCCGTCCCATATCCAGTTTTATGTCGGCGATGCGGGCATAGAGGTCGGTCCTCTCCGTGTAAAACTCATGGAATATCGAGCGTATCTCAAGTATTGACCGGGGGCTTTTCCGTTCTATGTAGGCGGGCAGGTTCTCAAAGCCTCCGCCGGGCAGCTCGCGGGTTTCCCGTATGATCCTGTCGGCGGCGGCATTCTCGGGGGCATTGAGGAACACGAATTTTCCCAGCGGGCGCAATGCGTCCAGTGCCTCCTCGTTGCAGCAGATGCCCCCTCCCGTCGCTATGACGGCCCTGCATCCTTTTTCCGTGATTATGCCGGCAAGCTTTTTGCAGGCTTCGGCTTCCGCTTTCCTGAAGGCGTCCTGGCCGCCCTCCGTGTATATTTCGCGCGGGCTTTTACCCGTAACCGACGATATTATGTCGTCCGTGTCGTAGCTGGGCAATTCCAGCATCCCCGAAAGCAGTTTGGCCTGGGTAGACTTGCCGCAGTGCTTTATGCCCATCAAGATTATGCAGTCCATAGGGACATATTATGTCATAGAGGAAAAAAAGGCAAAGGGGCCGGCTTTGCCCGTTCCGGGTGACTGAGATTTGTTTGTCTGTCCCCTTGACCAATGACGCTATAGCTAGTAGAATCTTTTTTAGATGCCCATATATATGGTGTAATAGCCTTGTTTGGGCAGAATTTACAAATTCAATAACTACAAGAAAATAGGTTAGGGGACAGCAGATGAACATCATCAAGAGGAGCGGTGCTGAGGTTCTTTTTGACAGGAGGAAAATCGTAAAGGCCATAGAGAAGGCCAACGTCAGGGTCAAGGAGGCCGACAGGCTTTCTGACGCCCAGATAAGTTCCATTGCCGATGACATAGAGATAGACTGCCACCGCGAGGGCCATGCCCTGAACGTGGAGGACATACAGGATCTGGTGGAGACAGGGATTATGGAGCGCGGGGCTTTCGAGGTCGCCAAGCTGTACATAACTTACCGCTACCACCACCAGCTGATGCGCAAGGAGAACACGACCGACAAGCAGATTCTCAGCCTTATTGAGGAGAACAACGAGGAGGTCAAGCAGGAGAACTCCAACAAGAATCCGACCGTCGTTTCCGTGCAGCGGGATTATATGGCAGGAGAGGTCAGCAAGGACATAACCAGGCGCTTCCTCCTTGACAAGGACATAGCTGAGGCCCATGCCGCCGGGATAATCCACTTCCACGACGCGGACTACTTTGCCCAGCACATGCACAACTGCGACCTCGTGAACCTGGAGGACATGCTTCAGAACGGTACGGTCATAAGCGGCACCCAGATAGACCGCCCCCATTCTTTCTCCACGGCCTGCAACATAGCCACCCAGATAATCGCTCAGGTGGCTTCCTGCCAGTACGGGGGCCAGTCCATTTCCCTTGCTCACCTTGCCCCTTTCGTCGATGTCAGCCGTCAGAAGTTCAAGAAGGAGATCCGCGATATGGCCGAGGCCACCAAGCTGGACCTGGACGACGCCCAGTTCAACTATATGGTCAACCAGCGGCTCAGGGAAGAGATAAAGCGCGGCGTACAGACCATCCAGTACCAGGTCATAACCCTGATGACGACGAACGGACAGGCTCCCTTCGTCACGGTCTTCATGTACCTTGGGGAGGCCAGGAACGAGCAGGAGAAGTCCGACCTTGCACTGGTCATTGAGGAGGTCCTGCGGCAGCGCTACCAGGGAGTCAAGAATGAGACGGGGAACTGGATTACGCCCGCATTCCCCAAGCTCATATACGTGCTGGAGGAGGATAACGTGACTCCCGGAAGCAAGTATTATCCGCTTACCGAGCTTGCCGCCCGCTGCACGACCAGGAGGATGGTTCCGGACTACATCAGCGAGAAGAAGATGCTGGAGCTGAAGATAGACGGCAACGGGGAGGGCAACTGCTACCCCTGTATGGGCTGCCGGTCCTTCCTCACGCCCGACAAGACGGGCAACGGCTACGACAACGTTGCCAATGCCGGCAACTGGAAGTCGGGCAAATCCAAGTATTACGGAAGGTTCAACCAGGGGGTGGTCACTATAAACCTCGTTGATGTCGCCTGTTCTTCAGGCAAGGA
>CAMNGY010000173.1 GCA_946538795.1 uncultured Treponema sp. | reverse complement strand
GGTCATGATGACTTCGGGCTTCTTGAAACTCTTCTTTATGTATTCCACCGCATTCAGAACCTCTGGCACGCGGACCCTGCCGTCCTTGTCCGTATCCAGCAGCTCCAGCGTTTCCTTGCCGAATTCCAGCCCCTGTACGGGACATGCCAGCGCCACCCAGAGCTTGGGGTCAAGGTCTTTCAGGTTCAGCACGTCCTCTATGGAAGAAACTTGCAGCTGGACCAAACCGCCGGTCTGAATGAAATTCCACACGTGATCGCCGTTTTTAATCTTCTTTGTCTTCATCTTGATTCTCTTCGATATACAGTTACTTGTTTCAGGTGATTGGGGCCTGTTTCAAAAGCCTGCACGGTCTTAACCGGCAGGACTTGCGACTGGCTCCATGGTCTAGTCTATTCAAAACGCACGTTGTTGTCAAACCGTGTAATGGCGAGCGGATGGGGCAACCCGATAGCCACAGTTTAAGAACTGTGCTATACTCCCCTGCAAAATATAAATCACGGAGAACAAAAAATGAGATTCAGGTTAAGTCTGCTGGGAATTTCCGTTCTGCTGTGCGCCGCCATGATGTCTTCTTGCAGAAGGCGGGATGAGCAGGCCGGATACAACGAGAGGGTTCCCGCGCAGGATGCGGAGGCGGCAGCAACGGTGAAAGCGGAGGAAGAGCCTGCCCCCGTCATGCAGGAAGAGGCTGCGGTGACGGCCCTGCCCAAGGCGGCTGAACCCGCCGTGCAGGAGAAAGCGGAGGATGCAGCTCCGCAAGCGGAGGCCAGGACGGACGAGAACCCTGATTACGGTGGCGGCAACGGTACCGTCCTGTCATACGTGGAGTCAGACTGGGTGCGGAAAATCGTCCGCAAGTGCGAGATGGATGTCACGGTTGGGGGGATGCTGTCCGACGATGGGCATGTCGTCTACGAGAGCATGGAGAAGGAGAACCCCGTCACCACCCTGCAGGACGGCGACAAGGTTTCCCTCATTCAGCAATGCACGCTCGAGTACCTGACGGAGCCTAAGAGCGAGTTCGGCTCGGAAAGGGGCGACCTCTGGTACAAAGTCCTCCTGCCCGACGGCACGGACGGCTGGATCTGCGCCGAAGATAACTATCTTTCACGCACGACGACCCCTTACTACGGCAACTCCTACGAGCTTCTGGAAAAGCTCAGCTCTGGGGGCAAGAACTGGACGGTGCGCAGGCTGGAACAGACCCTTTCCGTCTGGGAGAACCTGAACATCCGTGACAAGCCGGGGACCGGCGGCAACGTGCTGTACACGATACGGCCCGGCAAGACCGACCCTTCCCAGACCAACGTCAGTGTCACGGCGGTCACCGAGGAGGAGGACACTGTTGACGGCATAACCGACCGCTGGGTAAGGGTTCAGTACAAGGATTACGAGGGCTGGCTCTTCGGTGGCTACCTGTCCGCCGAGCGCGGAGGCCCCAAGTATTTTATCCCGGAGCAGGCAATCGCGTTCGATCTGGGTGATTTGCCCTGAGCGCCTTGAGCTGCCGTTTGTATTGACGCAATCGCAAAAATGCCGATATAATGATTACAGTTAGGGGGGGGGTAACAGGTGTTTTCACCGCGTTGCTTTGCCCGCCCTCCTTGTCTGAAGGAGAGATTATCATGAAAAAGAAACTGCTGACAACTTGTGCCAAAGCAATGACGACCTTTGCCATTGCCCTTGCCGTTTTTGCCATCGCGTCCTGTGACTACTGGAAAGAGGACTTTTACAAGGCAGGCGGTGACACGGCGAATGATTCTGCCGGATTCTCAAAGACCGAGAGCCGTCCGAATGATCAGAACATCGCGGTAGACAACCGCTCCATCCTTATCCGTGACAGCGACACGGGCCGGCCTGTGGTCAATGCGCAAATCCTCGTGCAGCAGAACCGTATCACCTTGGTGACGATGACTACGGGAAACTCCGGCATCGCCTCTCTGGGAGGCCAGCAGCTTGCCGACGGAGTGTACCTGTTCGTAATAACCAGCGACGGCTACATGAGGACGGAGGACAACCTTACCATAGCGAACAACGGCATAGTGGCGGGAAACCAGATTTCACTTCCCAAGACAATCAACGAGCCTAACATCAAGATTATCTTGGACTGGGGAATCAAACCGTATGACCTGGATTCACACATACGCTTACGGGATTATCATGTATATTATGCGAACCCGGTGGATGCGAACGGCGCGCTGAACCTTGACCGCGATGACGTCACCAGCTACGGGCCTGAGACCATCACCATAAGGAACATCGATTCTTCCGCGCGGTACAGATACTATGTCCACAATTACAGCGAGTCCCCCGAGATGTCAACTTCCGGCGCGAGGGTCCGCGTGTACGTGAACAACGTGTACCGGAATACCTATACCATTCCAACGACCGGCAGCGGATTGTACTGGCATGTGTTTGACATAACCGGCGGCAGCAACTTTGTCGCCGGAGCTGGTATAGTGCAGTCAGAGCCGCAGTAAGCGTCCCCTCAATAGACAATCCCCTGGTTTTTCGTTACAATAGTTCCACATTTCTACACTCAGTACGGAAAGCCCGGCGGGGACAGCCGGGGCCGCCATAAGGGGATAGCATGCCAAAGATTGAAGTAAACGAGAAACTCTTCTTCCATTTGCTGGGAAAAAAATACGACTGGGACACCTTCGAGAAAAAGCTGACCTTCGCCAAGGCCGAGCTGGACGAGAAGCCCGACATGAACGAGGCTGAGGACAAGCGGGTCATCAAGATAGAGCTGAACGACACCAACCGCCCCGACCTCTGGTCCACGGGCGGGCTGGCCCGTTGCCTCCGCGAGCACGAGGGGGCTGCCCGCCGCGACTACTCCTCCTTCCTTTCGACGAAGGACAAGACCCAGGACTCGGGCGGCCGCCTGATCACGGTCGATCCCGCGCTCAAGGGCATCCGCCCCTACCTGGTCGCATTTGTCCTCACGGGCAAGGCGATAAGCGAGCCTGAGCTGCTCGACATCATCCAGACCCAGGAGAAGCTCTGCTGGAACTTCGGCCGCAAGCGCAAGTCCGTTTCCATGGGAGTCTACCGCAACGGCGAAATCAAGTGGCCCGTCCACCAGACCGCCGCCGACCCGGACAAGGCAAGCTTCATCGCCCTGCAGGACACCGAGAAGCGTACCCTCCGTCAGATCGTCGAGACCCACCCCAAGGGCAAGGACTTCGGCTGGATTCTCAAGGACTGTGACAAATACCCCCTCCTGACCGATGACCGTGGCGAGGTGCTTTCCATGGCGCCGATCATCAACAGCGACACGCTGGGCCAGGTGCAGGTCGGGGACGACGAGCTGCTCGTCGAGCTGACCGGCGACGACATGGAGAACCTGATGCTCGCCGCCAACATCGTCGCCTGCGACTTCGCCGACCTGGGCTTCACCATCCTGCCGGTCAAGGTCCACTACGACATCGACACTCCATACGGCCGCGACGTGACGACCCCCTTCTATTACCAGGGGACGACGAAGGCCCGGCTTTCGGCGATAAACAAGAAGCTCGGCGCAGAGCTTCCGGCGGAACAGGTGAAGGACGACCTTGAGCGGATGGGCAGCACGGTCAGCGTGTCCCAGGAAGGAAGCGAGACCGTCTACACGGTGCTGCCCGCCCCCTACCGCAACGACTTTTTGCACGAGGTCGACGTCATCGAGGACGTCATGATCGGGCAGGGACTGGACTTCTTCCAGCCGGAGACCCCGGACGACTTCACGATCGGCCGCCTGCTCCCCATCACGACCTACAGCCGCAAGGTCAAGGGCATCATGTCGGGCATGGGCTATCAGGAGATGATCTTCAACTACCTGGGAAGCCGCAGGACCTACATTGACAACATGGGCATAGACGGCAAGAACGTCATCGAGATAGCGAACCCGATGAGCGAGAACTACCAGTTCATCCGCCCGTCCATCATCGCGTCCCTGCTTGAGGCGGAAAGCCAGAGCGGGAACGCCGTGTACCCCCACAAGATATACGAGGCCGGCAAGATCGCCTACATCGAGCCGTCCGAGAACACCGGGACCAAGACAATCCAGAGCCTGGGCTTTTTGAGTGCGTCCAATGACTCCAACTTCAACACGGCGGCGAGCGAGGTGTCCACCCTGCTCTACTACCTGGACCACAAGTACGAGGTGCGCGAGGCGGACGACCCCCGCTTCATCCCCGGCAGGCAGGCACAGGTCATGGTGAACGGCAAGGTCGCGGGAATCTTCGGCGAGCTGCACCCCCAGGTGCTTGAGAACTGGCAGATTTCCGTCCCCTGCACGGCGGGCGAGCTGGACCTGGAGTTCCTGATGGCGACGGAACCACGTCCGTTGGACAAGTCGCACGAGGCGGACGGCGGCAAGGCACAGGCGAAGGATGCGGCCCAGAAGGCCCCCGCGAAGAAAGAGGCCAAGAAAGATGAGGCCCCCAAGCTCGCCGAGAACCAGGTAGAGTTCTACGACAAGTACATCGACCTCCGCGTCGCAAAGATCGTGAAGGTTGACCGGAACCCTCAGGGCGAGAAGCTCTACATCGAGCACCTTGACGACGGCAGCGGTACCGAGCGGGTCATCCAGTCCGGCCTGGTCCCCTACCTGACCGAAGAAGAGCTGCTCGGCCAGCACATCATCCTCGTCGCGAACCTCGCCCCCCGCAAGATGCGCGGCGTGGAAAGCCACGGCATGCTGCTCGCCGCCGACTACACCGAGGACGGCAAGGAGAAGGTGGAGCTCATCACCGCCCCCTGGGCCGCGCCGGGAACGCCGGTCGTCCCCGCCGGGGGCAACGAGGCGAC
>CAMNGY010000172.1 GCA_946538795.1 uncultured Treponema sp. | reverse complement strand
CTTCGTCCGCGTCGGGGCGTTCGCCCTTGCCCATGCCGTCCTTGGCTATATCATCGAGATGCTGACCGAGGTCACGCCGGGACCTGCGGGAATCCTCGTAGCCATCGTCGGCAACGCGATTGTCATCGTGCTTGAGGGAATGATCGTCGCCATCCAGGTAGTCCGCTTGCAGTACTACGAGTTCTTCAGCAAGTTCTTCAGCGAGACAGGGCGCGAGTTCAAGCCCTTCATCCTGAGTTATAGGGCTTTGCGCAGTAAGTAATAGGGTTTCTTGCCGGGTTTCCGGCTGTAAATAAACAGAATCTTTTAGAGGTAACGTTATGAATAGGAAAATTTTGCTTGCTTTGGTCTTGATGCTCTCCGTGTCTATGGTCGCTGTATTCGCGCAGTCCCAGGGCTCTGCCCCTGCGGAAGGCCAGGCGGTGGAGCAGGCTGCTGGTGCTTCCTCCGGCCTTAAGTATGTCGCTGCCGCCCTTGCAGTCGGAATCGCCTGTATCGGTGGTGGTTCTGCCGTCGGCAAGATTGGTGCCGCCGCTATGGGTGCCATGAGCGAGAACGCGGAGCTTTCAGGAAAGGCTCTCCCCTTCGTCGGACTTGCCGAAGGTATTTGTCTCTGGGGCTTCCTTGTGGCCCTCTTCATCATACTGATGTAAATACATGGAATACTTTGTCATTGGCGAACGGGAGATAGTCCTGGGCTTCATGCTCGTCGGGGTCCCGGGGTCTGCGGTCTCTAACCGGGATGAGGCGCTCGAGGTCTTCCTCGACGTTACCGGTCAGTCCCGCAGCCTGAACAGGATTTCGGCGGCTTCCCGTCCGAAGGTCTTGATTCTGACGGAGGACGTGTCGGACATGATCTCCCACGAGGTCGAGGCCCATCAGATGACAGGAAAAGCTCCTCTTGTGGTTGAGATTCCAGGCTTGGGTGGCCATATCGAGGGCCGGAAGACCCTCACCGAGGCCATCAGGGAAGCCGTCGGAATCCAAGTCTGAGGAAGATATAGGGTACGGAAAAGTAGCAGCTTATGGAAGAATTACGTTCAACAGATGCCTTGGACAATGAAATCAGGAACGAGGCCCGCAAGCGGGCCGGAAAAGTTCTTGAGAAAGCCAGGGAAAACGCGCAGTCGCTGAAGGACGGCGTGGAGAAGAAGCTTGCGGACGCACAGGCCCAGGCCGAGAAGCAGTCCGCCGGGCGGCTGGACCTGTACAGGAAGAATATCGACGCGTCCGTTCCCCTTGAGAAGGGGCGTTACCTTGTTTCGTTCATATATGACTCGGTGATGGATGCCGTCAACGCTTTCCTTGAGGGGGCGGGGGCCGGCAAGCGGCTTGAGATGGTCGCTTCCCTGGCGGAACGGAGCAAGCCTTTCCTTGCCGGCAAGGAGCTGGAGGCAACTGTCGTCGGATTCGACAAGCAGGCCGCCGGGAAGATGCTGGAGAAGCAGTTTGGCAAGGCGATAGTCTCTTGCGAGACGGGCGACAGCCACCTTCTTGACGACGAGAGTCTCCCCGGCCTTAAGCTGCGGGAAGGCATTATCCTCAGGGCGAGGGATTCTTCCATAAGCTGCCGCCTGACGCTGGATGAGAAATTGAAGGGAATTTTGGATGACAAGTCTTATGAGCTGTCCTCGACGCTCTTTGGCGGGAGGTTGCCGGAATGACGGAAGGTAGGATTACCCGCATCTCGGGGCCGATTGTGTATGCGGAGGGGCTGGACTCCTCAGGTCTCTATGATGTCGTCGATGTCGGCGACAAGAGGCTGGTCGGTGAGATTATCCGCCAGGACAAGGGCAAGGCGACGATAGAGGTCTACGAGGATGACAGCGGGATGAAAATCGGCGAGAAGGTCGTCAGCACCGGCCGCCCCCTCTCCCTCAAGCTCGGTCCGGGACTTGTCGGTACGATTTACGACGGCATCCAGCGTCCGCTCAAGGAGCTGTTTGACCAGGAGGGTGCGTTCCTGAAGCCTGGCGACAGGACCAGCCCGATTGACGGCAGCAAGAAGTGGGATTTCACGCCCTCCGTTAAGGAAGGGGATGACATAAAGCCCGGGATGGTGCTGGGAACCGTGCAGGAGACCGGCTCCATACTGCATAAGATAATGGTCCCGCCTCTGACCAAGGGCAAAAAGCTCAAGTCATTCAAGGGTGCGGGAAGCTATACCGTCGATGATGTCATAGGCGAGACGGACTTGGGCGAGAAGCTCTGCCTGTCCCAGTACTGGCCTGTCCGAACCCCCCGTCCCTTCAACGAGAAACTTGAGGTTTCACAGCCGCTCGTCACCGGGCAGCGCGTCATAGATGTTTTCTTCCCCCTGAGCAAGGGCGGGACAGCCGCTATTCCTGGGGGGTTCGGAACCGGAAAGACGATGACCCAGCATGCCGTCGCCAAGTGGTGCGACGCGGACCTGATTGTCTACATCGGTTGCGGCGAGCGCGGCAACGAGATGACCGACGTCCTTACCGATTTCCCCAAGCTGATTGACCCCCGGAACGGACGTTCCCTGATGGAACGCACGATATTGATCGCCAACACCTCGAACATGCCGGTCGCTGCCCGTGAGGTTTCCCTCTATTCGGGTATCACGCTTGCCGAGTATTACCGGGATATGGGGATGCACGTCGCCATCATGGCAGACTCAACGAGCCGCTGGGCCGAGGCCCTGCGCGAGCTTTCCGGCCGCATGGAGGAGATGCCGGCGGAGGAGGGCTTCCCCGCATACCTGCCGACCCGCCTTGCCCAGTTCTATGAGCGTGCGGGCCGCGTCTACAGCCTGAACGGGGCGGAAGGTTCCGTTTCCGTTATCGGTGCGGTTTCCCCGCCCGGAGGCGACTTCTCCGAGCCTGTCACCCAGCACACCAAGCGCTTCATCCGCTGCTTCTGGGCCTTGAACCGCGAGCTTGCCAACGCCCGCCACTATCCGGCAATCGGCTGGATTGACTCTTACTCCGAGTATGCCGATGAGGTTGAGGACTGGTGGAACAAGCTGGATCCCCGCTGGGCGGCCATCCGCGTCAAGGCGCTGGACTTGCTCAAGAGGGAGCAGAGGCTGGAGCAGATTGTCCGCCTGATTGGTGCCGATGCGCTTCCTGAGACGGATCGTCTGATTCTCACTGTCTGCGAGATGATAAAGAACGGTTTCCTCCAGCAGAGCGCGTTTGATGATATAGACCAGTATTCTGTTCCTGAGAAAGAAGTTCAGCTCCTGATGCTGATAATGGAATTCTATGACAAGGCCCTTGCGGCTATCAAAGCGGGCGTTCCCCTGCTCAAGATAATGGAGCTGGGGGTCCGCAGCGAGATTGTCCGTGCCAAGTCAGTCGTTGCCAACGACAAACTGGACGAGCTTACGACGATACAGAACCATATAGAGGATCAGATGGGCTCTCTTGAGCGGATGTACCGCAAGGATTCAGTGATATGAAGGGAATAGAATATACAGGCCTGCAGCAGGTTGACGGTCCTATTATCGTGGCGCAGAGGACTCCCGACTCCTTTTACGATGAGATTGTCTATGTGCGCGATAAAAACGGCGAGAAGAAGACTGGACGAATCATAGACATAAATGACAAGACCGCCATTGTCCAGGTGTTTGGCGGGACGACAGGCCTGGATTTGGACTCCACTACGGTGGAGTTCCTGGATAAGCCCATGGAGCTCCGCGTGGGCCGGGGCCTGATGGGAAGAATTTTCAACGGCCTTGGCGAGCCGATAGACGGTTACCCGGACATCGTGTCCAGCACCAAGATAAACGTCAACGGCATGCCGATAAACCCGTATGCCCGCGTCTACCCGCGTGACTTCATACAGACGGGAATCTCGACGATTGACGGGATGAACACCCTGATACGCGGCCAGAAACTGCCGATTTTTTCCGGAAACGGTCTCCCGCACAACAAGCTTGCCGCCCAGATAATCAGGCAGGCGAAGATCCTGAATTCCGATGAGGAATTCGTCATGGTGTTCGCGGGAATGGGAATCAAGTACGATGTGGCCCAGTTCTTCAAGAACACCTTTGAGGAAAGCGGCGTTCTTTCAAAGGTTGTCATGTTTGAGAGCCTGGCTGATGCTCCTTCGATTGAAAGGATTATCACGCCCCGATGTGCCCTGACCGCCGCCGAGTACCTGGCGTTCGAGTGCAACATGCACGTCCTGGTAGTCCTGACGGATATGACCAACTACTGCGAGGCATTGCGTGAGATAAGCACGACCCGTGGCGAGGTTCCCGGCCGCAAGGGCTATCCTGGATACCTGTATTCCAACCTGGCCGAGCTGTACGAGCGGGCAGGCAAGATTCAGGGCAGCACCGGCTCCATAACCCAGATACCGATTTTGACGATGCCGAACGACGACATAAGCCACCCGATTCCTGACCTGACGGGCTACATCACGGAGGGGCAGATAGTCCTTGACCGCGAGATGAGCCAGAAGGGCCTGTACCCGCCTGTCGCGGGGCTGCCCTCGCTGAGCCGCCTGATGAAGGACGGAATAGGAAAAGGCATGACTCGTGAGGACCACGCGTCGGTCTCAAGCCAGCTTTTTGCCTCTTACAGCAAGGTCAAGACGATACGCAACCTCGCCGCGATTATCGGTGAGGAGGAGCTTTCCGACCTGGACAAGCTGTACCTGAAGTTCGGCGATGAGATGGAAACCAAGTTCTTCAGCCAGGGGGAGTATGAGGACCGTTCCATAGATGAAACCTTGGATCTGGGCTGGAAGATACTGAGCATACTGCCAAGGGACGAGCTGTACAGGATCAGCGATGAGTTCATTGAGAAGTACATGCCCAAGACAGAG
>CAMNGY010000171.1 GCA_946538795.1 uncultured Treponema sp. | reverse complement strand
AAGCTTGTCGCCGACTACGGAGGGAACGCGCTGGACATCAAGTCGCTCATGAGCACGAGGGACGGCCTGGTGCACAATCAGAAGGCCCTGAACCTGTCGCTCGCACCCGCGCTCGCCCTGAGCTGGGGCTTCCAGCCCATGCTGACCAATGCCTTCGACACCAACTGGTTCGAGGCGGACAACTGGAAGGACTCCGGCGCGCTCAGTGCGACGCTAGCATGGAACATCACGAACCTGCTGCCCTTCTCGCAGACACGGCTTCAGGCGGCGGAACTCAAAGACAACATCCGCAAGCTTGACATCTCCCTTGAGACACTGAGGGAGAACCAGAAGATGCAGGTACGCAAGGCGGTGGACACGATGAGGTCATCCCGCGAGCAGATAGAGGCGATGAGCCGAAACCTGGATCTTGCCCGTAGATCCTACAAGGCGATGGAGCAAGCATACCAGGCGGGTGCGACGGAGCTCCTGGACCTTAAGGACGCGGAGAGCCAGCTCAAGCAGACGCAGCTGGGGCTGCTGAGCCAGAAATTCAACTACATATCCGCCCTGCTCGATTTGGAGCAGCTTCTGAACGTGGAATTCTTGGAGGCAAAATAAATTGAGAAGGATCAATTATACTGTGGCTTTCCTGATGTTGGTGGCCATCCTGCCGTTCAGCCTTGCTTCTTGCAAGAAGAAAGAGGCTTCCCCCGCCGTGGAGCAGGAGGATGAGGAGGTGGTCTATGCCGTCAACTCCTACAGGATCTCGGGCGGGAATTTGGACGAGTACTTGGAGTTTGGTGGTGACGTTGCCTCCGTAGCCTCGGTGGACGTGATGCCTGACCAGGCGGGGAAGCTCACCCGCATCCTTGTTTCAATAGGCGACAGGGTCAATAAAGATGAGGTGATAGCTTATGTTGATGCGAGTCGCCCGGGTATGACCTACAAGGCGAGCCCGGTCAAGGCTCCCGCCACCGGTCGCATCATATCTTTTTCTCCGACCGTGGGGGCCACTGTTTCGCAGGCTATGGTCATCGCCCGCATAAGCTCGACCGATGACCTTGAGATAAAGACTAGCGTCGCTGAGCGATTTGTCAGCCGGGTCAAGCTGGGCCAGTCTGCCTCTGTCACGTTCGATGCATACCCTGGTGAGAACTTCACGGCCAAAGTATCCGAGGTCAGCCCGGTTTTGGACACGACGACCCGCACTATGGCGATAAAGCTCCGCCTGTCGCCTCCGGACCCACGCGTTAAAGTGGGCATGTACGCGAGGATTCGCCTGATAACCGATAGCATAAGGAACGCGATAGTCATACCTGCCGGGACGATAGTCACTAGGGAGGGAGAGAGCTATGTGTTCAAGCTGACTCCCGGATCTGGCCAGCAGGTCGCCCGCCTGCAGAAAGTCAGCCGGGGAATGACCGTTGACGACAAGTGCGAGATAACATCGGGGCTTGCTCCGGGGGACGAGATAGTGTCAAAGGGTCAGTCCCTGCTCAACGATGGCTCGCCGGTCAGGGTCATATCATCGATAGGTGCGGACAACCAGGGCAAGGAGGCGGGCAAATGAGCATCTCGGAGCTGGCGGTAAAGAAGCCGGTCACGACACTCCTTGTGTTCATCATGCTGATCGCGCTGGGCATCTACTGTACGCTCAAGCTGCCGATGGACATGTTCCCCGATATGGAACTGCCCTATATGATGATTATGACCAGCTACCCCAATGCGGGGCCGGAGGAAGTGGAGCAGAGCCTTACGCGCACGTTGGAGTCTTCCCTGTCGGGGCTTTCCGGTCTCAAGAAGATGCAGTCCCAGTCATCTGCAGGGCAGAGTCTTGTCATACTGGAACTGAATTACGGCGCATCGCTCGATGAGGCGGCAAACGAGATACGCGACAAAATAGATTTGGTCCGCTCCTATCTTCCCTCGGATGCGGAAACCCCCATAACGATAAAGGCAGACCCGTCCATGCTTCCGATGATGACGCTGGCGCTCAAGGGCAATCGAACTGCCGAGGAACTTCGCGACTATGCGGAGGATATAGTGCAGCCCCGTCTGGAGCAGATAGACGGAGTTGCTTCCGCGAGTGTTTCCGGGGGGCGTGTCAAGTCCGTCAATGTTGACATTCCCCGTGACAGGCTTGAGGCATACGGGCTGTCCATCTCCACTGTCGCCCAGATGATCGGGGCTCAGAATATTCAGTCCTCCGGTGGTACGATGCGGACGGGCGAAAAGAACTACACGCTCAAGACCAACGGGAAGTATTCCAGCTTGGATGACCTAAAGAATACCGTTGTATCTTATAAGGTTGCACAAGGGGACGGAATGTCTGTCCCTGAGGTTAGGACAATACGCCTGCGCGACATAGCCGATGTTTATGAAGGCTATAAGACTGAGAGCAGCTATGCCTACTTGGACGGCGAGCAGTGCGTCATCCTGAGCGTCACAAAGCAGAGCGGTTCCAACTCCGTAAGCGCGGCAAAGAAAGTCCGCGCGGCGATGAAGAACATAAGGAGCGAGCTTCCTTCGGACATTGACATCATAGAGACCTCCAACACGACGGACATCATCGAGCAGACGATAGCCGAGGTCGTGAAGTCCGTCATCATGGGCGCGGCCCTCGCCATCATAGTTCTTTTCATCTTCCTTCGCTCCTTCAAGAGCACGATAATCATCGGCCTGGCCATACCGATATCCGTCTGCATAACCCTGCTTCTTATGTACTTCACGGGCATAACGCTGAACATGATATCGCTTGGCGGACTTCTGCTCGGAATCGGAATGCTCGTAGACAACTCGATAGTTGTCTTGGAGAACATATTCTCCTATACGCAGAAAGGCTCCAAGCCGACCGTTGCCGCAATCCTCGGTTCGCGCGAGATGATTATGTCCATCACCGCGAGTACGCTGACATCCGTGTGTATCTTCCTTCCGATGCTTCTGTTCAAGACTCAGCTGGGGATAATGGGCCAGTTCTTCAACGACCTTGCCTTCACGATAATCTACTCCCTTATCTGTTCTCTCGTCGTCGCCATAGCGCTCGTTCCGGTTTTGACATCCAAATACCTGAAGATAACCAGGCTTGCCGAGGGAAGGAGGGGAATAAGCTACGGGATAAACAGGAGAATAGACGGCATATTCGGCGCGATAGACAACGTTTATGCCAAGGGGGTGCGCTTTGTCCTGCACCTGCGCTGGCTTTTTATCTTCCTTGTTATTCTGACACTCTTCGGTTCGGTGTTCGCAATAAAGTTCATCGGCTTCATATTCATGCCTGCATCTCCGTCTGACACCGTGACGGTGAGCTTTGACCTGCCTAAGGGGACATCGCTCGCCACGACGAACGAGACCGTCGGTGAGTTCGTTAAGGCGGCCCAGGGGGAGCTCAAGGGAGTCAAATACACCTCCGTCACCGTCGGTGGAAGCGGCTGGTTCTCCTCTTCAGCGGAGACAAATGCCGCTTCCGTCACTTACTCGCTCTACCCGGAGGCAGAGAGGCTGGACGGCTACGATAACGAGGCGAGTGCGAAGGCCAAGCTTCGCAAGTATTTCTCGATGTTTCCCGGAGCAAGCCTGAGCTTTTCGTCCAGCAGCATGACGAGCGTGTCGTCCGGCGGGATAAGCATAGACTTACGGAGCAACGATCTGGCCCTACTGCGCTCCACGGCTGAGATGATAAAGAAAGTCCTTGAGGAGAAGGCTACGGACGTGGTCCAGTCTGTCAGCACCGACTTGGAGGAGGGGCTTCCCCAGGTGGAGATTTTTGTGGACCGTGACAAGCTGTACGATATGGGTTTGAACATCTACGGGGTTGGCTCGGAGATATCTGCAGCGATAAACGGTACGACTGCAAGCCGCTACACAAAGGGCGGGGATGACATTGACGTCGTTGTCCAGCTGTCCGAGGGCGACAAGAACAAAGTGTCGGATCTGGACCAGATTTTCGTCATGAACAACTCCGGGGTTCGTGTCCCCCTCTCCTCCATAGCAAGCTATGTTGAAGACACATCTCCTGTTTCGATACTCCGAGAGAACCAGGCCCGAATGCTGCACGTCACGTTGGAGCCGGTGGCGGGAATATCGCTTGACCAGGTGCAGACCCGGGTCAAGCAGGTTATGGACGACAATATTCCCAAGGACGAGAATATCACGATAACGTTCTCGGGAGACTACGAGGACATGATTGAGTCCGTCGTGAATTTCGCCGCGATTGTAATCATGGCGGCCGCCCTGGTCTTCGTTGTCATGGCAAGCCAGTTCGAGTCGCTCATTGACCCCTTCATTATACTCGTGACGATTCCTTTCTCATTCATTGGGGTCATCATGATTTACTTGATTACTGGCCAGCAGCTGAACATCATTACTGTCATGGGCATTCTCGTTCTTGTCGGCACGATAGTCAACAACGGAATCGTCCTGGTGGACTACACGAACCTGCTGCGCAAGAGGGGGCTGGAGCTGGAGGAGGCGTGCGTGCAGGCCGCCAAGAGCCGCCTGCGCCCGATCCTTATGAGCACGCTGACGACCGTTATCTCCCTCGCCCCGATGGCTTTTTTCCCGGCAGAGGGAAGCGAGATGATGCAGCCGATAAGCCTGACGGTCTTCGGAGGTATGACCTTCGGCTCCCTTATGACGCTCTTCATCATGCCTTCAATATATTTCATCGTGAACAAACACAGGATTAATAAGGCCAGACGTAAGGCTGAAAAAAGAAAAAATCGCGAGATGCGGGCGGAGATGGCATCCATGCGGAGGACCGGAGAGATAGCTTCTGGGGAGGTGATGGATGAAAACAGGGCATGACGATGGAAGGACTTCGC
>CAMNGY010000170.1 GCA_946538795.1 uncultured Treponema sp. | reverse complement strand
GGGCTTATCCCCTTCAACTACATCTCGGGCGAGAGCATGACCGGCATGGAGTCCGGCCGCCCGCTCTTCGTCAGGACCCAGAAGGCGAATTTCACGCTGGCCAACTTCATCCGTGCCCAGCTTTTCACGGCCCTGGGCGCATTGCGCACGGGAATGGACATTCTCTTTGACGAGGAAAAGGTCAAGCTGGACAGGCTTACGGGGCACGGCGGCTTCTTCAAGACGGCGAGCGTCGGCCTTCCCGTCATGGCGGCCGCCATGCATACGCCGGTCAGCGCGCTCAGCACGGCGGGGGAGGGCGGTCCCTGGGGCATGGCCCTGCTCGCCGCCTTTACGCTGGACGGAGGGGCAAAGAAGCAGCCGCTCCCCGACTGGCTCAACAAGAAGGCCTTCGCCTCCGCGAAGGTGCAGACCGTGCAGCCTGACAAGGCGGACATCGACGGCTTCAACGCCTTCTTCGCCAACTACAAGAAGGCCCTGCCGGTGGAGCGGGCCGCCGTGGACAACCTGGACTAGTACCGGAGGAACAGAATGGAATACAAGACGATACGTGAAGCGGCCTACGAGGCCAACATGCAGATACCGGCGCAGCACCTTGCGCTCTACACCTGGGGCAACGTGTCCGCCTTTGACAAGGCGGCGGGCGTTTTTGCCATAAAGCCGTCGGGAGTTCCCTACCCGGACCTCAGCCCGGAGAGTATGGTCGTCGTGGACTTGGAGGGCAAGGTCGTGGACGGCAAGCTGAACCCCTCGTCAGATACGCCGACCCACGTGGTGCTCTACAAGGAGTTTGCCGTCAAGGACGGGGCCGCCATAAACGGGATAATCCACACGCACTCGACCTACGCGGTCAGCTGGGCCCAGGCCGTCAGGCCCGTCCCCCTCTTCGGGACGACCCACGCAGATCACATCCAGACTGAGGTTCCCTGCACCCCCTACCTGTCCGAGCAGGCGGTCAAGAACGACTACGAGCGCGAGACGGGCAACTTGATTGTGAGCCACTTCCGCTCGCTCAAGCTGAACCCCGCCGAGGTGAACATGGTGCTGATCGGCGGCCACGGCCCCTTCTGCTGGGGAAGCACGGCCGATAAGGCGGTGTACAACGCCGCCGTCCTGGAGGAGGTCAGCAAGATGGCCCTGAACACCCTCCTGCTCGCCCCCGCCGCCAGGCCGCTCCCCGCCTACATCGTGGACAAGCACTACCAGCGGAAGCACGGGCCCAACGCCTATTACGGGCAGGGCAAGAAGTAAGATAGGTAAGTTTCTGTAACATTCTGCCCGGCATCCTGTTCCTTGGGGCCGGGCTTTTTTATTCGGCTTCCTCGCCCAGCAAGTCCATGACGGAGACTTTCAGCACCTGCGCTATGGCCATGAGTTCTATGTCCGTCACAAAGCGTTTCCCACATTCAATTCTCTGAACGGCGTTCTTGTCTACGTCTATGCCGTACAGTTGCAGGCTGTCGGCGAGCGCACGCTGGGAGAGCGTCGGTTTTATTCCCTTGCGGATGCGGGCAATGTTTGTGCCGGAGATATTGTTGGAATCCCCATTCTTGTTCTTGAACATACCGGATTTGACATTCAGTGCGTGTCAATACTGCTGGTAGTTTATGCTAAAATTAGAGAGCTTTTGACATTCAGCAAATGTCAAAAATTCATATATCAGGAGAAAAACGATGAGAAAGACAATTAGTGTGATGACGGCTCTTCTTATGGCCGTGGCGTTTGGCGCAACTTTTGTCGCCTGTCATGACACGCCCGGCACGTGGGGGCACCACAGCGGTAGCGATTTGCCAAACTATAATCCTGGCGGCAGTTCCGGAGGCTCCTCAAGCAGCTCCAGTTCCGGAAGCTCGGGAAGCGGTTCGGCATCCGGTTCCGGAGCTACGGTTACGCCTCCCACGGCCGTGGCGGGCGTGCAGGAGGAGAGCCCGAGCGCGCTTGCGGGCAAGAAGCTGAACGCATTCGACCCCTCAATCGCTCAGGTGTTCGAGGCCACGTTTGATAGCACCGGAGCTGCGGGAATCTTTACGGACGGCGAAGGTTCGGGCACCTTTACCTACGACGGACACATGATGAAGTTCAGTAATGGCCACGACCAGCGCATACTTAATGTCGGCGGAACCTATTATATCGCCTTTGGCAAGATGGTGAAGGCGGACGGTACGTCCGGTTTTGTCGGAAAGTGGAAGATGGACTGGGATAACAATGCCGAGAAACCCATTGTTTTTGAGGCGGACGGAAAGATTTCCTCTTGGGATGACGGTGCGACCGGAACCTGGGTTGCTGACAGCGATGGGGTCGTGACGGTCACTCTGACCGGCGGTTCTGGCGACAGGGAAGAGTGGTGGCTGTACTCTGGCGATGCGCTGTATAACAAGCGATTCACCGCCACGCTCTCCTGACGGGCGCCATATTCTTACCTGACCTTTTCAGCTGGCCCGGGGACGGTCTGTTCCCGGGCCGTTTTTTTTGTTCCCGGATTGGTGACCTTCCTGCCCCAGTAGCAGAGAGCAAGTCAGTTCTTTAAACATCCGACGGGGACGACAAGGACCCCGTCGTCCCGCTCGTAGGCGTATTTTCCCACGCCTACGAGCACCATCAGGAAGGACGGCTCCCGCATCTTCTCCGTGTCCAATACCTTCCGCAGCTTCAGAAGGCTTTTTGCCCCTTCTTCAATCAAGTCATTCCCGCCAAGCTTTATTTCGACAAGGCCGTACATGCCGTTCCGCAAGTGGACGACGGCATCGCATTCCAGCCCGCTGCTGTCCCGGTAATGGTACACGGCTCCGTCAAGGCTTTCGGCAAAGACCCGCAGGTCGCGGACGCACAGGGTCTCGAAGAGCAGGCCGAAGGTCCTGAGGTCCCCCAGCAGATTCTCCGGCCCTATGGCCAGGCTCGCGACGGCGATGGAAGGATCGACATAATATCTGGTATCGGTGGTCCTGATGGCGGCTTTGGAACGCAGGTTCGGGTTCCACGCCTGCATGTCCTCAACGACGAATATCTTCCGCAGGGCATTGAGGTATGAATGCACCGTGTCCTCATTGACTTCGGAAGTATCGTTGGCCAGAATATCGTTCGCAATGACGGTAGCCGCAACCTGTGTCCCCTGGTTCCGCGCAAAAGACCGCATGATCCTTTTTACCCTGTCGGGATTTTTGGAGATCCCGTCCACCCGGTTTATGTCCGACTTTACCACGGCATCATAATAGTCAAAGGCCTGTCTGAGCGCGGCTTTTTCCCCCAGATCCACCGCCTGCGGCCAGCCGCCACGGCAGATCAAGAACGCAAGGCTGTTTATGTCGAGAGCGTTTTCCCCGTCAACTGGCCTGCTGCCGTCAAAAAGCGCTTTCAGGCTGACTTCCCCCGACGATTCCCCCGACTCATACAGGGTCATGGGGCGCATCAGGAGCCAGGTGAAGCGGCCCGTGCCGGAATGGCTTATCTCATCTGTGTCGGGGGGGACGGCGGATCCGGTAAGGATGAACTGCCCCATCAGCCCCCGCTGGTCAACCTCATACCTGACGGTATCCCATAAAGAAGGGGCCAGCTGCCACTCATCGATGAGCCGGGGTGCCTCGCCCCTCAGCAGCCTGAGCGGATTCAGTTTCGCAAGCTGCATGTTCTGCTCCCGGTCCGTCGGATTGTCCATGCGGAGGATGCTTGCCGCTTTCTGTGCGGCTGTCGTCGTCTTCCCGCACCATTTGGGGCCTTCGATAAGGACTGCCCCTTTGGACTCCAGTTTTTCCTGCAAAATAGAATCAGCGATGCGCTTTCTGTATTCGGCCATAGCTTAGTATAGAACGTTTTTCGGCGTTTTGTCGAGAAATTTTTCGGCGTTTTGTGGAGAAATTTTTCGGCGTTTTGTGGAGAAATTTTTCGGCGTTTTGTGGATTCTGTTCCCCGGACAGCGTCAGTTTCTGTCTGCCGGTCCGTCGGAGCCGGCTTTCTCCGGACTGCCGGTATGTGGGTTCTTCCCAAAAAACGTATATTATTGTATAGTCTTTAGCGATATTGCATAAACTTGCATTTTTCTGCAAACTCTTTGTGTAAGGATGAATATATGAACAAGATTCTTGAGAAGCGGCAGCTTTCGGAAGTCGTTTACTACATGAAGTTCGAGGCTCCCGACATCGCCAGGAACCGCAAGGCCGGGCAGTTCCTCATCGTGCAGGTTGACCAGGACCTGACGGAGCGCATCCCGCTGACGATCGCGGACGCGAACGCCGAGGAGGGTTGGGTCGCCATCGCCTTCCAGCCGGTCGGAGCCTCCACCTACAAGCTCTCCAAGCTCAAGGAGGGCGACTACCTGGGCGGCGTGCTCGGCCCGCTCGGCACCCCCTCTACAATCCGCAAGTACGATGCGCCCGTGGTCTGCGTCGGCGGCGGCTTCGGCACCGCCCCCCTTTACCCCATCGTGCAGGCCCTCAAGGAGGCCGGCAACAAGGTCATCCTCATCGAGGGAGCGAGGACCAAGGACCTCCTGATTTTCGTTGACGAGATGAAGGCCGTCTGTGACGAGGTCATCATCATGACCGACGACGGCTCCGCGGGCGAGAAGGGTGTCGTCACGATCGCCCTCGAGAGGCTCTGCCAGGCCGACGTCCCGCCCGCCGAGGTCATCGCGATCGGCCCGCCCATCATGATGAAGTTCGCCTGCGCCTGCACCGCCAAGTACAACGTTCCGACGACCGTCTCCCTGAACACGATCATGATAGACGGCACGGGCATGTGCGGCGGCTGCCGCGTCATCGTCGGCGGCGAGACCAAGTTCGTCTGCGTGGACGGCCCGGACTTTGACGGGCACCAGGTGGACTGGGACAACATGAT
>CAMNGY010000169.1 GCA_946538795.1 uncultured Treponema sp. | reverse complement strand
GGCCGCAGAACATCAGGAAGAACATGCCCAGGTAGGGGTGCCCTATGTCGTTCAGGCACAGGATGATTCCCGACGTCGCGGATATCATGGAGAGGTAGGTCAGAACCACCGTATAATCATAGAAGCCAATCATAAACTATCCTCGGAGATGCAGGCATCCCCTTTGTTTTTCCTAAATCGAAGCATAATGTACCCAAGAAGTACCGTGACGATGCTTATTGCGCAGCAGGTGTAGAACGAGATTCCCCGGCTGAGCAGGGCGAGGGCGTAGGAGGACTCGTCGTCCAGCAGCATGACGTAGCCATGGTACATGATGTACTCGGATATGCCGACCGCGCCGGGCACGGGGATAAAGTTGGATCCCAGCACGACGTAGGTCTGTATGGCAAACACCTTCAGCCCGTCCTCAATCCGTCCGTGCATGGCATAGTAGCAGAACACGGTGACAAGGATGTGAAGGGTCCGCTGAAGCAGGTTCAGCAGGTATGTCCTGAACAGGAGCCGCTTCCTGCCGGACAGCAGCTCCACGCACTCGTTGTATTTCTCTATGACCTCGTCCAGCTTCGCACGGACTTTCCTGGCGACGGCCCTGCAACGGAACTTGTTCAAGACGGAGATGATTATGTCGCCCATGCCGAGCAGGAAGCTGCGCCGCTTGAGCAGTATGACGAAGAGCATGGCAAGCAACACCATCGCGAAAACGCCCACGAGGATCATCAACTTGCAGGTCAGGTTGAACTCCAGGAAAATGCCGGGAAAGAACACGATGGACAGGAGGCCCAGGCTGACTATAGCAAGCGTGTACATCGTCAGGTTCAGTATGAGAGAGACGACGACCGCGCTGCCGGAAATGCCGTCCTTGTGCATGAAGTACGCGCTGGCGGGCTGGCCGCCCGTGGCGGAGGGGGTTATCGACGAAAAGTAGATGTCGGCAGAGGCGTACAGGAAGCCCCGGCGCTTCCGGGCGGGATAGCCCAAGGTCCGCAGGATAAGGACGAGCGAACGCCCCTCGAAGAAGATAAAGCCCAGCATGCAGAATGAGGCCGCCACGAGCCAGCCGAAGCTTGACTCCCGTATGTCCTGCCACAGCTCGGAAAGGGAGAGCCCTCCGTTGTAAAAGAGCGCGATTATCGTAAGCACAGACAGGCAGAGCGTTATGACAGCCCAGAGAATCTTCTTCCTCATAATTCGGGCAGGATATTAGCATATTTCATAAAAAAAGCAAAGGCGGCCCGAGCGGCACTCGCTGGCATCGTCGCCGTAACCACCTGAGGCCCGAACGGGGAGATATGGCGGCTTTCGCAGCGCGGTAAGCCCGCCTATGGGGATAAGGGGACTTTCGCACAGCAGGCTCGCCATGCTATACTGACGGCATGGGTTCACGAATGATTTTCAAAAAGCCCCCGGAGACCTGGGAGCAGTATCTTCCTCTGGGGAACGGCAGGCTGGGCGTGATGGTCGGGGCGCAGCCCTGCTGCGAGGTCATACAGCTGAACGAGGAGGGCATCTGGTCGGGAGGCCCCCAGGACCGGGTGAACGAGTCCGCCGCCAGGCATCTTGACGCAATCCGCACCCTGATCCGGCAGGGAAAGATCCTTGAGGCACAGGAGATGGCCTTCCGCCATCTGTCAGGCAGGGGCTTCAACGAGCGTGTCTACCAGACGGCGGGCGAACTGAGGATCGACTTCTATCCGGCAGACGGAGGCGGGATTGAATTCAGTTTCCCGCCGCAGCACACGACCCCGCAGGCGGTCCTGGACTCCTACCGGTCATGCCTGGACCTGGACGAAGCCTGCGTCCGCGTGAGCTACCGCGACGAGGAAGGCATATCGTACGAGCGCACCGTCTGGGCAAGCGCGACGGACGACATGATTTTCATGCGGGCAACATCCTCCGAAAAAGGGAAACTCAACTTCCGAGCATACCTGGACCGGGGCCTCTGGTGCGACGACATCCGGGCGGAGGACGGCTTCATCTTCCTTGAGGACGCGCACGGAATTCCCTTCTGCGCAGGGGCAGGGGCGTTTTCATCCGACGGCAGCGTGCGGGCAGAAGGCTTCACGCTCTGCGGGGACAACTGCACTGACATACTTTTTTTCATCGACATACAGGCATGGCAATACACAGGAAGGATTTCCCGCGCAGAGTTCGACGCGGCCGTGCGTGAAAACAAATGGACGCCCCGGCTCAAAGACCGGCTCTCGCGCATGGGGGCCTTCATCAGGAAAGAGGGTGTCGCGCGCGCATCCAGAATCCTCCTGGACCGGCACATCACGGAATACAGGGGCTGCTGGGACAGGATGGAGCTGCGCATAGGGGAGGAAGCCGGCGCGGGCGGCCCTGACGGCACGGGACCAAATGCCGCCAACACAGCCGGGGCGGCTGGCGACGACACTCGGGCTGACGATATGACGGGCGGCCCTGACGGAAACACAGCGGACGCCCCCAGCGTGGCCGAACTGTTCTCTGCATTCCGCAACGACGGCGATGTCCGCCTCGTGAACCTCTACGCGGCCTTCTCCCGCTACCTGATGATCGCGGGCAGCCGCAGTCCGGGAAAACTGCCCCTCACCCTGCAGGGCCTGTGGAACCGCGACATTGATCCGCCCTGGGGAAGCAAGTACACGGTGAACATCAACGCGCAGATGAATTACTGGCCGGCGAACATGGCCTCGCTGGGAGAATGCGAGCTGCCCCTTTTCACGCTGCTTGAGCGCGCGTATGAAAACGGGAAGGACACGGCCCGCCGCATGTACGGCTGCCGGGGCTACGTGATCCACCACAACACCGACTTCTGGGGGGATGCGGCCCCGCAGGACGCATGGCTGGCAGGAAGCTACTGGCCGCTGGGGGCGGCATGGCTTGCAACCCACGTCTGGGAACATTACGAGTACGGGCAGGACAGGAGCCTGCTGGAAAAGCAGTATTACCTGATCCACGAGGCATGCCTTTTCTTCATCGATTTCCTCACACCATCGGAGAGCGCCGGACATGCGGAAGACGGCAGGCCTTACCTCGTCATAAACCCCTCGGTTTCCCCGGAGAATTCCTACCTGCTGCCGCCCGGCAGGCAGAACGGCAGGAAACAAGCCGGGCATACAGCCGAGGAGCAAGCCGGGCAAAAAGCCGAGCAAAAAGCCACTGGGACCGGAACCCTGTGCGAGGGCTGCCAGATGGACGCGATGATCCTGACGCATCTTTTCACCTGCCAGAGGAAGGCGGCAGAGGCCATCGAAGGCAGCGGGGGAAAGTGCGCCGACAGGGAAGGCAGGGAATACCCGCCCACGGACTATGAGGATTTCGCCTACGTCCGCTCCCACCTGAAGCCCCCCGCAACGGCCTCCGACGGTTCTTTAATGGAGTGGAACTCAGAATTTGAAGAAGTGGAGAAAGGGCACAGGCACATAAGCCACCTGTACGGCCTGTTTCCAGGAATATCCATTTCGCCCGGGGAAAGCCCGGCCCTGGCGGAAGCGGCCGAAAAGACGCTGCGCAAACGGCTCGCCTTTGGTGGCGGCCACACCGGCTGGAGCATAAACTTCTGGGCCGCGCTGGGCAAAGGCGATGAGGCAGGCGAGGCGGTCAGGAAAATCCTGCTGAACTCGACCCTGCCGAACCTGCTGGACAACCATCCCCCCTTCCAGATTGACGGCAACTTCGGCGCGCTGGCAGGAATCCTGCGCATGCTCGTGCAGTGCGAGCTTGACGAGGACGGCACGCCACGAATCCGGCTCCTCCCCGCCCTTCCTTCCTCCCCGGAATGGCAGTCGGGATTCGTGCGCGGAATCCGCATAAAGGGCGGACAGTCGCTTTCGTTCAGATGGAAGGACGGCAAGCCCTACGACGTGCAGATGTCGGACGCGCCCCGGGGAACGGGCGGGGAAACCGGCCGAATCAACGGATAAAAACTGGCCGAATCAACGGATAAAAACCGGCCGAATCAACGGATAAAAACCGGCCGAATCAACGGATTGAACTTGTAAAAGTCCGTAAAATCAAGTAGAATTCAGCCTACGGAGGACATTGGCAGGTATCATGAAAGAGTACTTACCGCGAATTGCAGATGCGGTTCTCGCAGATCATTTGGAGTCCAAAGGTGCCGTCTTGGTGCAAGGTCCGAAATGGTGCGGGAAAACCACCACAGCCAAACACATCGCCGCCAGCATACTTGAGATGGACCATCCTGACCTTACGGAACAATATCAGGAGCTTGCGCGGATAAAGCCCTCAAGCCTGCTGGAAGGAGCCGTCCCAAGGCTCATAGATGAATGGCAGATTGCCCCGAACCTATGGAACACCGTGCGCCATGAGGTGGACAAACGGGATGAGTTCGGCCAGTTCATCCTGACAGGATCAGCGGTGCCCCCGCAGCTCGAAGAGAGAACGACCCACACGGGCACAGGCAGGATCGTACGGATGACCATGAGGACCATGAGCCTGTATGAATCAAGGGATTCCAACGGAGAGGTCTCGCTGGAAGGCCTTTTCAGGCAGGATGAGGTAGCGGGAAGCGACAACCACGACATCGACTCCATAGCCTTCCTTATATGCAGGGGCGGCTGGCCCAAGGCAATCGGACAAAAGCCCAAAGTGGCCTTGAAGCAGGCCTATGATTATGTTAGTGCCGTGACTTCGGATGATATATCACGGGTGGACGGGGTAAGGCGGGAACCTGTCCGGACAGAAAGGCTTTTGCGCTCCTATGCCCGCAACATCGCCGGACAGGTCCCACTGACAACAATCAAGGACGATCTGAGCGTAAACGAGGCCGACTCTTTCAACATCGAGACCGTCGCGCAGTATATAAACGCCTTGGAGCGGATATTCGTCATAGAGGATGCCC
>CAMNGY010000168.1 GCA_946538795.1 uncultured Treponema sp. | reverse complement strand
ATCCCGATTCCAGCCCCTATGCCGACAAATACGTCAAGGCCAACGCTTATGTGAATTCCCGCCTGACAGAAGGAGCCTACCTGTCCAAGGACTCTGTCAGCATAGATTCCAAGGTCCTGCTTGCCATGCAGATATGCAACAAGCTAAGCGAGAGGGATTCAAAGGGCGAGCTTGTCCTGACCGACCCGGTTGCCCGCAAGGACCTGTATGAAACGGTAACTTCGTTCACCCTGCCGGACACGGTGCAGGATGCGGTGGTCGCACTGTACGACGCGGAGTATCCCGCCGAATACCCGGAGCAATGGGAATTCTAGAGGAGGCATGACTATGAAGGCAAAAAGATACGCGTTTCTTTTGGGCATGATGATGGCCGTCCTGCCGGCGGCTTTTTCGGAAAGCGTCCCCGGAGTCTTCCTTCAGGAAGGCGGCTGGCTGTGGAGCGAGAAGGACGGGGTCATGTCGGCCACAGTCAAGATGAGCGAGGGCACGGCAATCAGCGTGGAAACGACAGGCGAGACGGACGCATCCGGCAATCCCGTCGCAAAGACAAAGGAAGCGGAGTACGAGGGGTCCAAGGGCAAGACCCTGACTTTCGCCCAGGTCAAGTATGACGGCAAGAGCTACTGGTCCATATCCAACCGCTTCACCATGAAAAAGAAGCCTGCCGTCCTGGTCGAGGACTGCGCCATGTACAACACCAAGAACCTTGCCGACGTGGTGAACGGGCATCTGGACATAGGCTCCGGCATAGCGGTGGGGGAAACCGTAAAAGCGACCGGCGGCATAGACATAACCGAAGTGAGCTACTACTCCGAGCGGCTGTACGCCGTGCGCACGGTCTACGTCAAGTCCTCCAAGATAAGCACGGAGCTGGACGACATTACAGCCTTCAGGATCCTGGACAAGGTGGCCAAGACCAGCGACATGGACAAGAAGCAGGCCCTGTTCGAGTCCACTGAAACGCTCAGGATGTCCGACAAGGTCCGTACCGCGGTGCAGAAGGCCCGGGAAGAGACGTTCGCCCCCGAAGAGGAGGCCCCGGCCGGGCCGGATACGGCAGACGAAAGCGGAACAGACTCCAGTGACGAGGAGTAGCCGCCTTGTCGTAAGCCTGCAGCCCCAGGCTACAGGCCGTAACGGTTGATAATCGAAAGGAAGTGGGCCTGAAGTTCCTCCGGCAGGGGGACTGCCTGTATCTTCGCGTTCTTGCCGTCATGCTGGCGGTCAAAATCGTACGCGTACAGCAGGTAGAGCTTACCGTCACGGAGGATCAGGCCGTCGTTTTTATTGGAGCAGAAGTATCCGTCGTTGCTTTCCTTATAGAATACGATTTCGGTGACGGGGCCTTCGGGCATGGGGAATTCGACCTTCCTTATGCTCTTGTTCCTGCTGCCGGCGAAGGGCTGGTAGCTGTTTTCCCGGCAGAATTTGATCAGGGAATCGAACTGATCCACAGAGGCCCAGGAAACTGCGCTTGTCGTGCGGTTTGCAATGTCCGTGCCGTGCCCGTAATAGCAGGTCCAGTTCAGGCGGTCAGTAAAACATGCTTTCGCCGCATCCAGCTGGCTTTCAGCGCAGTAGACAGGATTCTCCTGTGTGCAGGAACGGGAAGGCTCGGCAAAAGCGAGCAGCCTCAGGCTTGGGTGCGGAGGCCGGTAATATATGCGGTCGTCCTGCTGCGCGATGATGTCTGATGCGGATGCTTCATAGCGGGTAAAGTACAGGTCGGCATCGTAGAAAGCGCGCACGTATTTCTCTCCGGCCACCTGCAGTTCCACGGGGGCCTGCACACGGGAATCCGTAATCGAATCTATTTTTTCTGAGATGCTGTCCGTCAGCCCTGATGTGATGCAAGAGGACAGGAACGGAAGCAGCATGGCCAATAGCGGCAGAATGCGTGTCTTTGCCATGTACGGCATGATAGCACATTCTGCCCGCAGGCTCAACAGCCTTCTAGCGGTCTGCAGCTTTCTAGCGGTCCCGGAAGCAGAGGTCCACCTCGAAGGTTCCCTGCCTGGTAATGAACGGGACTGCTATGATTTTAGTATTCCTGGGCCAGGTAATCTCATGGTTCTCACCGGATTTGACAATAGGAGCCGAAACCGTTATGTTCTTGCTGGTTATGGCGGACACGGCGTTACCTGTTATGATGTTCGTGAATTCCGTGACCAAATCCTTTTCCATTGCATCCCGCTCCTCGTCAGAGTCTGCGGTGACCCCTGAAATCTCAAGCATCTTGCTGGCCAGCAGGCGGTGCAGGCGGAAAGCGACAATTCCTACCTCGTCACCTGAAACACCGACAATTCCGGAAATTTCCCAGGGATGGGTCCCCACGGGGTTCAGAAGGTACGGCTCCTTGTTCTGGGGCGCGATATTGAACATCTGTGAAAAAGCATCCTGACACGAGGACAGGAATGGATTTAAAAGCGAAACGTCCATATCCTTTTATTGTACACCCTATCCCGTAATATTTCCAGTAAAAAATAACGGAATTTCAATCCGGTTTACATTCCGGGCCGCCCCAAGTTTTGCGTCCGGTAACAACTTACGGGCCGCCCGGAAGTTCGGGCCTGCAAAATCCGCCATCCATTCGATATTCCTGCCCGGAACTATTCCTCCCTGACCGGCTGCATCCCGTCCTCCCCGGCATCCTGGTCTTCCCTGGCATAGACATACACGCTGTCGCGGTCGCTTGACAAGGCGAGGAAAACCCCGTCGTCCTCAGACTCAATGAGAATGCAGTCCCCGGTAGAGAAATCCTTGCGGAAGGAAGTCAGGTCGCCCGGAACAAGGCTGGAAGCCTTCCCCTCCTCGTCAGCCCAGTCCATGCCGCCGTTCATGCCTATGGAAAGGGGGGTTGCGGTTTCGTTGTAGACAATAACGGTCCGCATATGCATCTTCCCGGAGTTGAAATAGAGGGCAAAACGGCTTTTCGCCGGCAGGGGCAAGAGGAGGAGCAGCAGGACGGCCATGGACATAACGGGAAGTTTCCAGTTCATGTCCTCTATTATACCACAGGCCTTTGAAAAAGCAAATCAAACTGATTCCGGCAATGCCCTCAGGCTGATAAATGCCGCAAGCATCAAACGGCCAGCCTCGCGACGTATTCCATGACGTCCTCAAGGGCCTGCCCGCTTTCCTGCAGCCCCATCTCCACGGAAACGAAGCCCCCATAGCGGGCATCCTCCAGAATGCGGGCCAGCTGCCCGTGCAGAGGCCTGCGCTCTATCTTCTTGAGAAAAGGCTCGCTGATATGGACGTGATTTATGAAAGGGATCCTGCCGTCAAGCATACCGAGGTCCTCGCCGTTCTGGATCATGGCCCCCACGTCCAGGTTCAGCCGGAAGCCGCCGGAAGCCACGTCGTCTATAAGACTCAGGGCCTCCGGCGTGCCGTTCACGAAGTTCGTCCCGTAAATAGCGGGGTTGGCCTCCATCCCGATGCAAGTTCCCTTGGATGCCGCATAGTCGCCCAGCTCCCTGAAAAAGCGCACGGCCACATTCCGGTCCGCCCCGTCCGGCATGTTCCGGTTCTTGGGGCAGCCGAACACCAGGTTCCCGCATCCTACGGCACTGGCAAAGTCCACGGCAGACTTAGTATATGCAAGGAGCGAGGCCCTCTCTTCTTCCGTGCCAAAAAGCTTTTCCGTCCTGCCATACCAGATTGACTGCATGGACGGAACGGAAAAACCGTAGCGGGCCTTCAACTCGCGCGCCCATGCCTCCGCTTCCGCAAGGCGGGAATAGGGCCTGTCCGCCAGTATCTTCGTCGGGGCAATCTCCAGGCCGGTAAAGCCGTATTCTTTCATGAGAGCATAGACCGCCTCGTTCCGCTCCGTGTTCCACGCAAGGTTCGAGATGGACAGGTTCATCTTTCCTTCCCTTCCTTGAGGCTCTTGTAACCCGCGTAGCAGGCCCTGCATATCCCTATGGCCTCGTCAACAAGTATATAGAAGCAAACCTGGACAAAACCGAAATACCACAGCACAAAGTTCATGTGCCCGTGGTAATAGGAATGGGACTTCCCCATGACAAACCAGGCGATGCAGGTGACAAGGAACACAAAGTACAGGTACACTTTGTGCAGGTCCAGCTCCTTGCGGGCGGCCCTGTACATGAAGGCGACGTTCGGGAGCAAGGCCAGCAGGAAGAAATAGCGGCCCGAGATTCCGGATATTATATCCGAATTCCATTGGTTGAAATACATCCTGAGCAGGTCCGTGACGGACGCCGACAGTCCCGCCCAATAGGCCTGCGGGGCTTCCTCCGCAGTTCCCGCGAGGGACCAGCGCAGGACATCCTTCTTGTATATGGACTGCAAGCCGGCAATGACATTGCCGTCGCCACGAAGCCGGGCATGGATGACGAGCGCGACGAAAAAGCCCGCCAAGGCACATATTCCCATGAGCACGACGTCGGCCGCCTTGCGCACGGCCTCCGGCTTGTCCCTGCCGCTTGCGGCGACAAGGAAATCCACAAGGAGGAAGGAAATCATGGCGAGCATTATGACGGGAAGGTATTCGTAGCCGCACAGGGACTTCACGAGTATGGACGCGAACGCCCCGCAGCAGCACAGGACGCGGACATAGCGGGTCCTGCCGTACATGGAGCATACAAGCCCCAGCAGCATGGGTACGAACCAGGTGAATTCGACCCAGTACAAATTCTGCGCGAAGTTCACGATCCACTGGGACAGAAGGAAGGTGACGAAGAAGCATACGGCACAAAGCAGGTTGTATTTCTTACGGATCAGGAAGCAGATGGCCGACAGAACCAGGGCCGTCAGGACAATGCACAGGAGATGCTTTATGAAAAGCCTGCACAAAAGCTGGAAGACCTTTCCCTGCAG
>CAMNGY010000167.1 GCA_946538795.1 uncultured Treponema sp. | reverse complement strand
CGACTATGGCCGCGCTTATGTAGCACAGCAGGAAGAAGGTTTCGTCCAGCCAGAATTCCAGCGAGAGGAAGGAAACGTAGGAATAGTGCACGTCCCAGCTGGACGTGTCTGTCCCGGAAAGTTTCTTCAGTGAATCGGGGAGGACACGGATCGAGTCCTCCATGTCCCTTAGGTACAGGCCCGCCGCCGGAATGGACTGTCCCATGAAGAGCGAGAGGCTTTCGTCCTCGTTTATGAATCCCAGCCGGTACAGGAACGAGGCCGAGTTTGGAAGCCAGGCAGAGATGTCCTCTTCTTCGCATGCCTCCTTGAGTGATTTTATCAGCCAGATTGGGGCGACGGTGCCTCCGCCACCGGATGATATCCTTCCCCGGAAGCCCTTTCTTGTTATGATGACGCAGGAATTCTCCCCCCTGTCAAGGTTTTCGGCGAATACGGATATGCCCGACGGATGCCGGAATTCCTCGGACTGGGGGAGGGGACCGATCCCTTCGTTTGCGGCGAGGACCAGCTTTACCGTGAACGGGGACTTGGATTCCTTCAGTTTTCCCGCAAGCTCCAGTATAAGGTCAGGGGATTCCGCGACGTCTTCCTGAGGAAAAATAAGGAATACGTTTTCCAGCGCATTGGGCAAATTCCGCTCCTCCTCGGGGGCTGGGGCCGGAATCGTGATGATTATGTTCCTTGGGTATATTTCGCTCTGGCTGGGGGCAAGTCCCTGATAATCAGTTTTGAGGCCCTTGCCGATAAATAGATTGTAGAGCCCCTCGCTTGTGGCCTTTCCTTGTGGAAAGAGGGGGGCATGTGATGACAGGAGCAGGGCGAGCAGCGCTAAGCGGTAAAAAAAATTCCTTTGCATTTTTCCTCGCATGGAATTATAATAATTTATTGCTGTTTACATTGCAAGCTTCTTGATATATAATGGAGCCTGTTGTACAACCGTAGGAGTGAAGTTTTCAAATGAGCGCCGGCGATAAAAAATTTATGCTTGATCTGCCCCTGAAGATTGTTTTGACGGACGATGGGGCTTCCCACTTCATAAGCAGGAAGCAGAAGCTTCTAAGATTCAAGCTTGCCGAAGGGGTCGAGGAGTACGGAATCGGGCTGTCCCACTTTTCGCCTGCGTCCATCCAGAATATGATAATGGTGGACTACATCTCCAAAATAGAGATTTCCATGCCGGAGTTCGTTTCCCACAGGCAGGACATAATGGACTTGTCCAAGATTATAGTCTATTCGATCCTGTACCAGCAGTTTGACCGGGAAATCTACGAGGCCCTCATAAAGTGCGACTGCGTGCGTGTCCACAACCGCCAGAATCCAAGGCAGCTCATAGACGAGCAGACCCGGATCCCTGATGCGCAGCTTCGCAAGCACTTGGCCATAAAGGACAACACCATACAGCAGTGCCGGCAGATGATTCTGGATCCTGTATGGAAGGCCATCATGGCGAACGAGGAGTATTCCCCGGAGGAAAAGAACGTATTCCTTCTCATGACCGAGAAATTCCTGAACCGCCTGAGCCTGATGAACTGGTACATCATTACCCTCTTCTACAAGAAGAACGGCTTTGACGCGATGCTGTCCATCCTGAGAATGACGCTCAAGGAATACATGGACAAATCCAAGATTCCTGAGTACATTTCCCTGATGATTATGGAGCTTGCGCTGAACTGCGAGAACACGAACATGCGCAAGGAGGCTAACATCCTCTACAAGGGGATAGACAACTCCGAGACCCTGGTCTATGATCAGGAAATCCGCTCTAAGATAATCGACCAGCTGGTGCAGAAGAAAGAGCTTGTGTTCCTGTCCTGGAAAATAGGCGGAAGCTCTTCTGCCATAGGAAAGCGCGGTACCCTGAACATAACCCTCTACAACAAGGCCGATGAGTTCCAGGAGGTGAAGGACGACATTGAGAGCAAGATGTCGGCTAACACCAGCAAGACTTCGATCGTGGACTTCTACAAGCAGATGGAGGACGAAGGCGACACGGGCCTGGGACTGTATTATATGTCCTATCTTGACGATGCCTGCAAGAAGGTTGGGGTCAAGTTCGAGTCCATCGTGAATCAGTTCTCCTCCAGCGACCTTACGGTTATCAACATGAAGTTCAACTTTTCATGAGGAGACTGCCCTCCCTTTTTTTCCCCATGCTTGCTTGCGCTCTTCTTGCCTCCTGCAAGGGGGGAGGGCTTGCCGTCATCAGCGTGGAGCCAAGGATGGTCTATGTCTTTTCCGACGGAGGGGAGGCTGAGCAATATCTGTTCGTGTTTGTCAGGACTGAAGGCTGTGATGAGGCCCGGTCCATATCGCTGTCATGCGAAGAAGAGTCGCTCATCTGGCGCTGCCTGTCGCCATGTATGGTCAGCGAGAACCTGTTCTGTGCGTCCTTTTCCCCTGCGCCTTCCTCCGTCATGTCAAAATCAGGCTATACCGTAAGCTTTGCGGATTTTTACGGTGGAACCGCAGAGAAGGCTTTTTCCCTTGAATACGATGAGGGCATGGCGTCCCTCTCCGAGCAGGATGCCCAGGCTTCCGCAAGCCTCATAACCCGCTATGCCTATTTCGGGAAAGGTGGAAGGCTTGAAATTTTCGGTGAAATAGATAAAGATAAAGAAGTGCTGAGGAAACGGAAGGACCTTGGCGGAAGAAGGCTGTGCTGCATATCCCGGGATGGGTCTACGGTCTGCCTTTTTCCATACAGAGAGATAGATTGAGAGGAGTGAAAGTGTCTGAAGAATCTGACAATTCCAGCTGCATGGACTCAGGCGAGGCTTCTGCCTCCGATGATTCCGTTCCTATAGGCAGTCCCGCCGGACATGATGAGGGAGTCGGGGCCTTTCTGGTGAGGCCCGTCCGTACCTACGTTATCAGGGCGGGACGAATGACTGAGAGCGAGCGGCGCAACTATGACGAGCTTCAGCAGGTCTGGTGCATTCCGTTTGAGCACAGGACGCTGAATTTCGCTGAGATTTTTGGCAATACCAATCCCGTCACCGTTGAGGTCGGATTCGGCATGGGGCAGGCGACTGCCCAGATTGCATCTGAGAATCCGGATATGAATTATCTGGGCATAGAGGTCCACGTTCCCGGCGTCGGGCGCCTGCTTGGAGAGATAAAGAAAAGGCAGCTGAAAAACCTGTTCATAATAGAGCATGATGCGATAGAGGTCCTTGAGACCATGATTCCGGACGGCTCTCTCGAGGCGCTCCACATATTCTTTCCTGATCCCTGGCCAAAGAAAAAGCACCACAAGCGGAGGCTGATGCAGCGGCCCCATACCGACCTGCTTGCCTCAAAGCTGATTGCAGGCGGCTATCTGTACTTCGTGACCGACTGGGAGGAATACGCCGATTCCGCACTGGAGGAGCTTATGTCCACGGACGGTATTTCCAACAGGTATGACGGTTTTGCTGACCATCAGGAATGGAGGCCCAGGACAAAATTCGAGCAGAAGGGCCTTGATGCCGGGCGCAACATACGGGAGCTTTTTTTTGTGAGGGACGGTGACTGATGGCCGTAGATGAGAGCAGGATTAAGGAGCTGGAACGCCTGATCAGCCGCTACCAGAAGTCGTATTACGATGGAGAGGGAGAGGTCAGCGATGCGGAATTCGACAGGCTGTGGGACGAGCTTAAGGAAAAGGATCCTGCCAATCCCATCCTGCACCGGGTGGGTGCGGACAGCGGCAACTTCGCCAAGGTCGCCCATATCATGCCCATGGGCAGCCAGGATAAAGCCGCCAGTCCGGAGGAATTCCTTGCCTGGGCGGTTAAGCACAAGTATGACGAGTATCTGGTGGAATTCAAGCTTGACGGTGCCAGCCTTGAGCTTCAGTATGAGTCCGGACGTTTGTTGCGGGCCGTCACCAGGGGAGACGGCAGCGTGGGCGATGACATAACGGCCAACGCCGTCAAGATGCAGGGAGTCAAGGCGGAGCTTCGCTTGCCTGATGGCACGCCTGTTCCGTTCACAGGAGGCATACGGGGGGAAGTCATAATGGCCCGTTCCGTCCGCAGGGAATTCTTCCCGGACAAGGCCAACTGCCGGAATGCCGCCAACGGCCTTATGAAGAGGAAGGACGGAAGCGGGAGCGAGCATCTTTCCCTTATGACATATGACGTCTGGGCCACGTCCGGTGACCAGCCCTATGATGACGAGGTGGGCAAGCTGGAATGGCTGAAGTCTGTGGGCTTCAGCACTGCGCCCCTTAAGATATGCGGCTCGCCGGAGGAAGTCATTGATTACAGGGCTTCCGTGATGGAGGGGCGTGCTAAGCTGGATTATGACATAGACGGGCTTGTGGTCAAAGAAAGGGTTGTGAACCACGAGGATGCCATGAGGGACCGCCCCGACAGGCAGGTTGCGTTCAAATTCAGCTTGGAGGAGGCCGTTTCGGTTGTGAGACAGGTGGAGTGGGGGGAGTCCGGTGCGACATACACTCCGGTGGCCGTCTTTGATCCCGTGGAGCTGAACGGGACTACGGTACAGCGGGCGAGCGTCGTGAACCCCAACACCATACGGAGTCTTGGGCTCAAGATAGGGAGCCACGTGGTCGTTGTCAAGAGAGGGGAAATAATCCCAAAAATAGAGTCTGTCGTACATCGTGATGGCATTCCTGCCGGATCTGAGCGTGAGATAGACTTTCCCGCTACATGCTCCAGCTGTGGCAGCACTCTGGTGGACGAGGGAACCAGGCTTTTCTGCCCTAACAAGGACTGCCCCAAAAGGATCCTGCATCAGGTGATGAAGTGGGTAAGCGTGGTTGACATCCGTGACCTGGGGGAAAAGCTCTTGCGCTCCCTGTTCAGGGACGGGATTGTCCGTTCCATAAGCCACATATATTC
>CAMNGY010000166.1 GCA_946538795.1 uncultured Treponema sp. | reverse complement strand
CCGTCTGCATGTTTATGACCAATCCACAAGGGGCCTTCTGCATGCGTATGGCCGGCCCACAGGAGGCTGTAGCCAGTCAAAAACATTGTAGCACGGATTTTTTTTCTTGTAACCTACCCAAAAGGAGAGTTTTTGAGGGAAAATGGCCGAATTTTCAATAAAAAGGGCGGAATTTGCACGAAAAATGACGGAATTTTTGTGGGAGTCCCCCTCCCGGAGGCCTGAGTCGCGGGCCTGCCTGCGGTACTTCCTGTCCGCCGTGACGGGGCGGAGGGTGTGAGGCTGGCGGGCTAAAATCTTATTCCATTTGACTAAATGTTTTCAATAGCTTAGAGTATAGGCATGTACCTGTATAATCCTTGCCTGTATCCCGGCTGCAAGAAGCAGGCCATGTCCTCCTTTGATGACTCCGGGAATTTGGTCGATGTCCCCGGTTACTGCCTTGAGCACCAGAAGAACCTTCAGGAGATGAGGGAAAAACTGCACGCTTACATCATGTCCCACGACAAGATAGTGGGCCTGAACGCCTCCGGCCTGACCGTAACGGACATGGACCTGAGCGGGAAGAAATTCTACGGCTGCAACTTGCAGCACTGCACCTTCACCAATGTGAGCGCGACCAAGCTCCGTATGCGGATGTGCATGCTGGACTTTTCCACTATGACGGACTGCAACCTGATTGAATGCAACATGCAGTTTTCTTCCCTTTCAGGCTCAAAGCTTGTTCATGCCCTGTTCACGGGAAGCGACTTCATACACAACAACTTCAACGGAATCACGGCCTACCAGTGCAGCTTTGACGACAGCGACCTGTACAACACCCGCTTCATCAAGGCCGTGCTCATAAACACATCCATGATGAACTGCAACATGAAGAAGACTGTCTTTTACGGGTCCGTCAGGGACGGGGTTTCGTTCAAGCTGTCCAACACGGGGGAGGCCCTCTTTGACCGCGACAAGGGAGGCCTTATGGGAGATGCCGACGGGCTTCTGGACGATGGGCTTGAAAGGAAGAGGGACCTATGAAGATTTATTTCAACCTGTGCCTGGAAGGATTCACGAACAGCTATGTCGTCGTCAACGATGATCCTGCTGTCATGGAGGCCCTGATAATAGATCCCGGCAAGATAAGCAGCGAGGTGATAGACCAGATAGAGCGGGGCCGGTATGAGCTTACTGGGGTGCTGATCACCCATAACCATACGAACCACGTGAGGGGCCTTTCCATATTGAAGAAAATCTATTCTCCCTGCGTCTATGCCGCCGACTATGATGTGGCCGGGGAGAGGTCCATAGTCCTGAGCGGAAGCGGCGAAGTGGAGGTGGCGGGATTCAGCGTGAAATATTATTCCGTTCCCGGTCACAGCTCCGACAGCATGGTCTACAGGATAGGCAATGTCCTCTTTACCGGGGACACGCTTACGTCCGGAATCATCGGCGAGACCTCAAGCAAGTATTCCAAGAGGCTGCTTATAGATAACATAGTGGAGAAGCTGTATTCCCAGACGGATTCTACCGTGCTCATGCCGGGGCACGGGCCGCCTTCCACCATCGCCGGGGAAAAGCAGTTCAACCTGGATATTCCTTACCAGCTGGGCTAGGACGGCGTTTTACCTGCTGCCGAATTCCTTCTTCAATGCCGACATGGACTTGCATTCTTCCGCGCGGTCGGGAGAACAGCTGGCCTCAACGAAGCCGGGTTTCTGATACTCATCGCGGGATGCTATCTCCTCCTGAGGCACCTGGCCGGGATGGAAGAGCAGCTCAAGGGGCCGGCCCTTGCGGTCGGCCAGGGCGATGAGCTTGGGCAGGACGGGGCGGAGGTTTCCTTCGGTCATAGCCCCGCTGAAGAACACGCCGGAAAGATATGTGGGCGTTATGCCCAGTTTCCTCAGCCCCCGCTTGACCTTCGCCGAAAGCATGGTCAGTACCGCGCACTTTATGACGTTGGCGAGCTTTGTCTTCCCGTAGAGGGCCGGGGTCGTAAGGTAGGGCAGGAGGGGGTCTTCCGAGCAGCGGATGCAGGAAATCCTGCAGCCTTCCTTCTCAAGCGATGCCACCGCGTCCATCAGCGCGTCAAAGAATACCGGGATGTGGTGGGGGTGCTGGTGGCTGTCCAGGCAGACGGCTTCCTTGTCAAAGAGGCCCGTTCCCAGGCACCTCCGTATCTGGGCGGAAAGCTCCTGCGCGAGCTGGGCGCGGACGCGGCCCCGCTTCCAGGGCGTGAATGATGCCGCGAGCAGGGAGAGCCACGTGACTTTGAAAAGGCCCTTCCCGTCGGCCAGATCCTTCAGCGAGAGGAAGTTGCTTACGGGCCTGCCCTCCATGACGTTCAGGTGGACGGAGAGTGTCACCGGGTGAGGGAAGGACGGCAGGGCCTCCTCGTAGAGCCTCATGCAGCTGTCAAAGCAGGATATGTTTGGTATGACGCTGAGAGAGTCAACCGTGCCCTGCTGGCAGAGCGCGATTATGTCCTTGGACGAGGAGACCGCGAGGGCAAAGTCATCGGCGTGGAAGCTGACCATTCCGGGAAGGCTCCTGGCCTATTCCATGTAGTATGTCTTTATGGGCGGGAAGCCGTTGAAGGCGACGCTCGCGTAGGTCGAGGTGTATGCCCCGGTGGAAAGCCAGTAGAGCTTGTCGCCCGCCTTCAGGTTGACCGGAAGCCGGTACTTGAAGTCCTCGTACATGATGTCCGCGCTGTCGCAGGTGGGGCCGGCCAGGATGACCTCGCCTTCCTTCACGTCGGGCGCGTCCTTGGAGCTGATGACCGGGTACTTGATGGACTCGCCCATCGTCTCCACGAGGCCGTTGAACTTGCCCGCGTCAACGTAGACCCATCTCTGCAGGGCGGTGTTGTTCTTGCGGCTTATCAGGACCACCTCGCTCGTCAGGATTCCGCAGTCGCCGACAAGGGACCGGCCCGGCTCCAGGATTATCTGGGGCATGTCCTCCCCGAAGTCCTCGCGCAGGTAGCGGGTTATCTCCGAGGCGTAGGTCTCAAGCTCGTTGGCGGGGCTTATGTAGTGGGCGGGGAAGCCTCCGCCCATGTTTATCATGGACAGGCGTATTCCCTCCTCCTCCTCGAGCGAGGAGAAGAGGTAGAGGCTCTTCGCGATCGCGTCGTTCCAGATGCCGATGTCGCGCTGCTGGCTGCCCACGTGGAAGCTGACGCCGTAGGGGGTCAGGCCCATGTCGCGCGCCTGCACGATCAGGTCGTATGCCATGTCGGGGTGGCAGCCGAACTTGCGGCTGAGCGGCCAGTCGGCGGTGGAGGTGCTCTCGATCAGCATGCGGACGTAGACCCGGCTCTTGGGGGCGAACTCCGCGATGTTCTTCAGGTCCTCCTTGCTGTCCGTCGCGAACATCCTGACCCCCTTCTCATAGAAGTAGGCGATGTCGGCGGCCTTCTTTATCGTGTTGCCGTAGGACAGGCGGTCGGGGGAGACCCCGAGCGAGAGGACCTCGTCCAGCTCGTAGCGGGATGCTATGTCGAAGTTGGAGCCCAGCTCGGCAAGCATCTTGATGATCTTCTCGCCTGGGTTCGCCTTCACCGCATAGTAAATCTGCGCGTAGGGGAAGGAATCCTTGAGCTTTATGTAGTTGTGCTTGACCTGATGGAGGTTCACTACGATGTTGGGGGTCTCCAGGTCTTTCGAGAATTTCTGGAAGGCCTCCCAGTCGAAGTCCGAAATGTAGTCAGCGCGATTGTACAAAGCGGTACCGCCTATAATTATAGAAGATTCTGCCAGCTAGAACTACTGCATTGAGAGCGATGATAATATAAATCCCGTATGCTTGCAAGATATTTTTTTGGAAAAAAGTTTTAAAACCCGTGTAACCTCAGGAAGCCACGGTTGTCTTTATATATGAAATGACACCAATAAACTCCTTTTGACCGGTCGCAGGAAGGGCAAACCTGCGGCCGTTTTTTTTGTTCCCGGCGGATGTATGGGGCGGCATGGAACGGCCGCCGTGTTTCAACCGGTCCGGCCGCCGCACACCGTTTGCTCCGGGCCGGTCTGCCCATTCCCGGCCAGTCCGCCAAGCCTCTTTCGGCCGGAACAAGAAGTTCTGCCGGCCTGCTCTGTTGAAGTTTCCCCGCCTCTTAACTATAATAAATGTCATGGAATACCTTGTCCTGGCAGGCCTTGCCGTCTTCATTTTCTTCATGCTCCGCTTCATCGTCAGCTCCGACAGGGAGGAGAAGAAGGGCAGGCTCAGGAAGGCCAATGACGAGGCCCAGCGCAAGGCCGAAGCCCGCGGGCTTCTGGTCAGCTGCCCCCTCTGCTCCAGCCCGCTGGCAAAAGGAGAGGACATCATAAGCAAGGTCTACAGGCCCATGAACGTGCCTGACCAGCTGTGCACCATAGACGGCTGCCCACACTGCTATCCCAGGCCGGAAGCCGGGCTGAAGAGGCAGTGCCCGGTGTGCGGCAAGGAGGTCCCGCTCAAGACGGGCCACCTGAATGCCCGCCTGTTCAACTATGAGGACGGCAAGAAGCACGTGGTCGTCACGGGCTGCACGGAATGCAGCAAGGGGAACAAGAAGTAGGATATGGGAAGCATCAAGGCAGTCATAGAGATAGGCTCGACGGGCATCAGGATGCTCGTCGCAGAGCTTACGGACGACAAGAAGCGCAACATACTGGACAGGTCTGAGTTCCCCGCCAACATCGGGAGGGACGTGTTCACCTCCCGCTACATCAGCCGCGACACCATGCTGAACGCCATGCGCATCCTGAACCGCTTCGGCGAGCAGCTCTCGTCCTGGGGGCTCACGAGGGACGAGACCCTTGTCCTCGGCACCTCCGCCGTCCGCGAGGCCCTGAACCGCGACCCCTTCGTGGACAGGATAAAGGTAAAG
>CAMNGY010000165.1 GCA_946538795.1 uncultured Treponema sp. | reverse complement strand
GACAGCGATAATGACGTCGTCGTGGACAACAAGCTTGCCAGCCGCCATCACTGCGTGATACAGAAGATAAAAGACGCATATTTCCTCAAGGATGAGAATTCTACGAACGGAACCTTCCTGAACGGGAGCCGCATTCCCCCTGACAAGTATGTGAGGCTGAATCCGGGCGACAAGATTACGGTGGGCGGCTCGACGATAGTGATGTCCTAGGGGTTTCCCTCCCCATGCTGTCTACAGAAGAGCTTGGCTCTTTGCGTTCCCTCATCCTGTCATACAGGAATGGCGCGGAGCTTCCTAAAAATGAGTTTCTGATTGATATTCTCAACAAGGTCCTGACTGTCTATGAGGAGGAGGAATCGTCCTATAGACCTGTTGCCGATAACGGTGAGGCTGGAGGCCTCCTTGATTTCACCAAGGTGGCTCCTTTGCCGGTCGTCATTGTTCCGGACCTGCATGCCCGTCCCGACTTCATGATACGCCTTCTGTCCTGCAAGATAAAAGGCAAGGCCGTGCTTGATGCCCTGAACGAGGGCAGCATCATCGTTGTCTGCGTTGGTGACGGAGTGCATACCGAAAGGATGGGGGCGGATTACGCGCGCTGGCTGGAATCTTTCGCTTTCTGGCAGAAGGGCAGGATAGACTGCCCTCCCATGCGGGAAGAAATCAGGCTGGGGCTTGCCACTATGATGGCGGTGATGGAGCTGAAGGCGGCTTTCCCTGCGAATTTTCATTTTCTCAAGGGCAATCACGAGAATGTCATGAACATAGAGGGCCAGGGGGATCACGCTTTCAGGAAATTCGCCATGGAGGGGGCCATGGTCAAGGATTTCATGCAGGAAGTCTATGGCGATGTCGTCCTGCACCTGCTCCGTTGCTTCGAGACTTCGCTGCCCATCGTTGCTGCCTTTGACCGTTTCTGTGTGAGCCATGCGGAGCCGGAATGCGTTTTCAGCAGGGACGAGATAATAAACTATCACAACGAGGATTTGAGGGATGAGGTGGTGCTCGCCTTTACATGGACGCCGAATGACGGGGCGGAGGAAGGCAGTGTTGCCAGCATATTCTCCGAGCTTACCGGATGCAGTCCCGATGAGGCACTCTGGTTCGGCGGGCACAGGCCGGTGTCAGGTTTGTATGCGTTGCGGCAGGACGGGCACTATGTGCAGATTCACAATCCGGACGAAATGAATATAGCTTATATTTCAGCTGACAGGCCGTTCAACCTGGAGAAGGACATAATACGCTTGTAATAATTTGATATAATAAAGTGTGGGAGAGGGGATTTTATGGAAGAAACGAAGGTTGCGGCCAGCCAGTCGCAAAGGCCTGCGCCGAGGCCGACAGGCATTGCTACAAGGCAGTCTGGAATTGCATCGAGGCCGGCCGCTTCCCGGACTGCAGTTACGGCGGCGGACAGGAAAAGCAGTTTTGTGCCTATGAACATCGGCAAGTATCAGGCGACGGACCTTCTTGCGGAAGGTGGCCAAGGTAAGGTTTACCTTGCGTACGACACGGTGCTGGATCCCAAGAAAAAGGACAGGGTCGTCATTAAGGAACTGAAAATCCGCAAAAAGGATGCCCGCGAGAGGTTCAAGCGGGAGGTCAAGATTCTGCGAGAACTGCGCTATGAGCGGCACGTCGTCAGCACCTATGAGTTCCTGAAGGAAGGGGCATCGGAATATATTGTCCTGGAATATGTTGACGGCATGTCGCTTGAGAAGCTTATAGAGAAACAGAAGGGGCTTCCCGTTTCCCTTGCCATGTACATCTTCTTGGATATATGCAAGGGGCTCAGGGCCGCTCACAGCAAGAACATCATTCACCGGGACATCAAGCCGGACAACGTGCTTATCTCCAAGGACGGGGATGTCAAGCTGACGGACTTTGGCATTTCAGGCAGCGAGAAGGACTTTGACGAGGAGGAGCCGTCTGCTCCGAAGAAGGATTTCAGCTCTACCTTTGAGACTCAGATAGGTACCAAGATGGGGACGCCCAGCTACATGTCCCCTGAGCAGATTGACGATACCAGCAAGGTGGACAAAAAGACAGACATCTATTCCATGGGTGTCATGCTCTATGAGATGCTTTTCGCCGACAAGCCGTTCGTCGGTTCCTCCGCGAATGAGATAATGGCGAAGGTCAAGGAAGGAAACTATATAAAGCCTTCCGAGCGCGACAAGACGATCCCTGCTTCCGTGAACCACATGATCGTGAAGATGATGGCGAAGGACAAGGAGAAGCGTTATAAGGACATGGATGCGGTCATAAAGGCCGTGAACAAGTATCTGGGGCAGTTCAGCCCTCAGACCCGTGGCTACCTCAAGTCCGCGCTCAAGGCTTCCATAGCCAGCAAGAGCAGGATAAATTATTACCACCTGAAATTCAAGAACGGAAAGACGGTGGACCTGTCATCCCTTTCCTCAAAATATAAGATGACTATCATAGCCATCGTGCTTTCGGCCTGTCTGCTTATTGCCGCATTGGGTTATGTCACAGGTTTTTTCCATGAGACCATACTCAGTCCTTGGTTCGCTTCGATGAGCATGGAGATTCAGGTTCCGCAGAAGACCGTTTACAGCGGGGGCAGCTACGCCAGCGATCTCCCGGCGACTGCCTACATATTCCATGATGCGGAAAGCGCGCCGGAAGTGGACGTGCTGAACAAGGAGAGGCGGTTCTTTGAGGACAAAAAGGGTTCCTCCGGGAAGGTTCTGAGGTATGTTACCCGTCCTGTTCATCTTAAGGAAGGCGATTATTTGGTCAAGATTGCGCTGGGACCGTATGTGTACTGGAAGAGCATAAGCCTGGAGAAAGGGAGGAAGGTTCTGCTGGACTTCGATTCTTTCAAGGGAGAGCGTAGGACGAAGATAGTCCAGCCTCATGCCGTGGATGCCGCTACCGGAGCAGACATAACGGACCAGGCCGTGTTTGAGATAAAGGACCGGAAAGGCAAGTGGGTTCCGCTTGCTGATGCAAACGAGGAGTTCCTTGCCGGGGAGGATGCGGTTCATGTTCGCGCCTCGTGTGAAGGTTATGAGAGCAAGGAGTTCAGTACCGGGCTTAAGACTCAGTGGTACCAGGATACGCTCATTGTGGAAATCTTGCTGAACCGCATGGCGGAGCCGCAGAAGGAGGTGAAGAAATGATCATACTCCTTCTTACTACCCAGGAAAAAATAGGCGAGCGCATGGCTGCCCGGCTTCGCTCCAAGTATAACTATATCGTCCAGACGTTCACTAATGCGAGGAGGTTCTTTGAGGCCTCCTATGAGGAGGGCCCGTCACGGATTGATCTGCTTATGGCGGATTACCTGTCTTTCCTGAATGACGAGCTGAATCCGTTCGAAAAGATGGTGGAGATGGAGAAGGTCTTTCCCTTCATATATTATAACACGCCATTTGCAAAGCAGGGACACAGGGCAGAATACTGGTACAATAAGATCTCCAGGCACATAAGGTCATATATTCCTGATGAGAGGGTTTCGGGACTGATACGGCTTTTTTTACAGATAGACGAGCTTATAAGCTCCCCTGACATACAGCCTTATGTCCGTCTTCTGAATGAGCCTCCTGAAATCAATGACGAGGGGGAAAGTGATGCCGAGGAAGATAGAAAGCTTTTTCTGGAAAGTCTTAAGGCTCAGTACGGCATACACAATTCCCGCTTTCGTGTTCTGGAATACCTTTATGACAGGATAGGAGAGGACGTGATGGAGGAGGACATCTGCAACGACCTTTGGAATGAGTATTCGGAGCGAAAGACAGGTGTCCTGTATTCTTACATAAGCGAGTTGCGGAAACTTTTAAGTTCTGGCAATACTGTCGCCCAACCCGGCGGGGCGTCTGCCGAGCAGACCGACGGGCTAGGAACAGGACATTCAAAAGGGCAGCGGCTGTTGATCCAGCGGAGCGGCAAGCGCTGCTACCGCATGGTAATCTGTCAGGGCGAGCCGGAAAAGCTAGCCTAGGATAGCTCCTGCGGCTCCAAGCACACCAAGGCTGGCGAGCAGCATGATTATTCCTGCCAGCAGAACTCCGGCCATGACTGCGAGAATTGTAGGTTTGAACTTCATGTCCAGGAGGCTGGCGGCTAGTGTACCTGACCATGCGCCCGTGCCTGGCAGTGGAATTCCTACGAACAGGAGGAGGGCGATGAACATTCCGTTTCCCGCCTTTGCCTCAAGCTTCTTTCCGGCCCTGGCCCCTTTGGTCAGGAAGAATGTGCATATTCCTCCGATGAGCTTCTTGTCCTGGCCCCACTCAAGGAATTTCCTCGCGAACAGGTAGATTACCGGTACAGGCAGCATGTTGCCTACGATGCACAGGGCGTAAGTTGCAATGAGCTGCGGCAGGTTGCCTGTTGGCATTAGTCCCCATGCGGCGGCGACAGGAATTGCTCCGCGCAGCTCTATTAGGGGAATCATCGATATGAAGAAAACTATCATGTATTTGATAAACATTTGGCAAGTATAATGTAGATAGTAAAAAAGGTCAATTTTCATGGTGAAATTGACATTCCTGCTGTTTTCGCACAGATGTTTCCTATATGAAAGCAAAAGAAAACCAGCGCGCTCGTTTCGCGCTTTTTTCCGCCCTGGCCGCCTTGCCGCTTGTGGCGGCTTTGGCCTTGATGTCATGCTCGTCCCCGGTGGACGTGGAGCTTGGTGATTGTGAGGAAATTCTCTTGCCGGCAGCCAGTTTCATGGTCGAGCTTCCGCCGTTTCCTGCGGGATTTGCAGGGGGGGCTGGATTGCCTGCCTCCGTGGGGACGGCAGCTGCTACTGGCCCGGTTGGCGCTTCTGGCCCTGTTGGTGCTTCTGGCCCGGGCTGCACGGCCTTTCCAGCGCGCATTTTAGTCTCGTCCGACTTTGGCGTAAGCCGGGA
>CAMNGY010000164.1 GCA_946538795.1 uncultured Treponema sp. | reverse complement strand
TTCGTTAACACCGTTTTGCCGACCTCGTTAACGATGATTTACGATGCAAAACTACAAAAGATTTCGCCACTATGCAAGAAAAAGCGCAAAAAATTTCGCCAATCAAGCAAAGAATTTTGCAATATGCTGATTCTCTAGGCGTAAGCAAGAGGACGTTTTATTCAACAATAAACGTTTCCAGGGGCACACTTGAATCTCCGACTGGAATTACAGAGGACGTTCTGGCGAAATTTATCGCCGCATATCCTACTGTTTCGTTGCAGTGGCTTATTCTCGGCAAAGGAGAAATTGAGGAAAGTAAAAAGGAGGACGATGCGCGCCAGGCGATCTATGAGCTGACCATTGAAAACACTCGCCTAAAGAACCGGATAGCAGAGCTTGAATCGGGAAAGCTCGCAGAGGCGGCATCATAATAGATTTGCGCCCCATGTATCCATAAGCCGCCGATAACGTCATCAATAAGGATAGAATATGAACAACGAAGAAAAAGAAGAAAAAATCAAGAATATCTGTGCTGTAATATACATTACGACCTTACTGATAAGCATTGTGTTTTATCCAACCTGGTACCGGATACTCGACTATACGTTCCTGTGGTTTTACAAGGAGAGTGCAGGACTGTTTGCTTTATTCTTTGCAGTCACAGGTGCACTACTGGTAAAATGGCAATTTGATGGTGAGCTCGACTGGCACCTTACATGGTGGACGTTCGTAGGACTATTCCTCGTCCTTTCAATGATATTTTATGTAATGGAATGGATAAGCTTGAATGTATTGGACTAATGCGTCCCCCATTCGTCCCTCGCTGCACAAAAACACCATATAAATAACTAATAGACAAATAAATAGGAATTTTCGCCTTAATTCAAACCATGATCCGGGACTTGTAATGAGTATCAGTGTAATGCGCTAAGGAACAACGAAATACATTCCCAATAAGTTCCCGTTTAATGCCCGATTATTCCTGTTTTTTTGTCCCTAATATGTCCCTTTAAGCCATGAAGTCAAAAGAACTAGTAACGCTTCGGCAGAAGCCAATGAAAAACGGAGGAACGTCCTTGTTCCTGGATTACGTCATTGAAGGCGTAAGGCACAAGGAGTATTTGAAGATGTATATCGTCCCAGAGAAAACGCGCATAGACAAGATACAGAATGCCCACACCCTTAAGACGGCGCAGGCCATGAAGGCCAAACGCATCGTAGAGCTGCAGGACGGGAAAGCGCACATCAAGACGACAAGCGAAAAAAACATGACATTGCTGGACTACATTCGCCGGCGGGAGGAAATCTACATCAACGGTGGGCATCAGCCCTATTCAAAGATACTGCATAATATCAGCGTATGGATTGAGCGATTTAACGGCCGTGTAACGCTTCGCGGCGTGACAAATGAATATCTGCTCGGATTGTACCGATACATGCTGAATAACGGCCTTTCAGAGAACTCTGCATGCGTCTATTTTGATAATCTTAATAGCGTTCTTAATCATGCCTACAGAGACGGCCTTATCGAAGAAAACCCAGTATGGAGAATGGACAAGACGCTGCGGCCATCACACCCGGAAGTGATACGCGAGTATCTGACTTTGGACGAGGTGCGCATCCTCATGCGCACGCCGGCAAAGATGGAGTGCGTTAAGAATGCCTTTCTATTCTCATGTTTCACTGGATTACGCATCAGTGACGTGGAGAATCTTACATGGGCAAAGATAAAGCCAACCTCCGATGGCGGCTGGCAGGTGGAGGCACGACAGAAGAAGACGAAGAACATTGTTGTGGTTCCGCTGTCTGAAAACGCGCTAAATTATCTACCAGAACGTGGAGCGCCATCGGACAACGTTTGGGAGCTCCCAAAAAGGGACACGATAAGTAATGTCATTAAGAGTTGGGTTGCAAGTTCTGGCATACAGAAGAAGATAACCTTCCATACCGCAAGGCACACCAATGCGACGCTGCTGCTCACCTATGGGGCTGATATATACACTGTGATGTCGCTGCTGGGGCACAGGCGCGTATCAACGACGGAGATATACGCCAAGATCGTGAACGAGAAGAAAGTGACTGCCGTGATGAACATCCCGCGCATCTAGTGGCGGCAATGCTCGCAGCCGAACTCGCACAGGACGCGAGCAAGCGCACGGGCCGTATCCCCGGATGCGTATGCCGGGCCCTCGCCGTCCAGCTCCAGGCCAAGGTTCTTCGCTATTGCGACGGCCAAGTGATGTATCTCATGAACCATTGTGTCCTGGAACTCTTCTCCGCTAGTTGTAGGGCCGACGACGACAACAGCACGCATCCTTTTTGAATTAGTAAAGGTAAAGCCGCAGTTGGGGCCGCCGGTCTCCATGAGGTCTACGGCCTCCTGCATGGCATAGTCCGATGCACCGCAGTCGTACATGACTGACAGCACACCGTCTATGTCGTAGTCCTCCTTTGCGAAGAGGAAATCCACCACCCAGCGGCCAATCCGTAATACGCGGTGCACCATGGCTAGATGATGTCTTCCCAGTCGAACGGAATACCAAGCGCGACGCACTTGATATAGAGCTCATCGAAAGCGCGGCTTTCGGCCCCGTCTGGGTCGTCCAGGTAATCCCGGACGAAACGGGCAAGGTGGAGATCGTCCTGAATAGCTGAGCCGTAGTAATCGGCCATGCCCATGGCCCACACGTAGGGGATGTCGTAGGCTTTGTCGTTCTTCACCGTGACGTTGTAGGAAGCCAGCTGCTTAAGCACTTCTTCCTTATCCATGACGCGGAGCTTGTTGCCGTTGCGGTCTCGCATCTGGGAGACGGCCCACTTGTACAGGGATTTGGAGATATGGCGGCCGTAGTTGCTCATGTAAGCATCCATCCCGGCCGGACGAATATCGTAGTAGTCTAGTCTGTTCATAGCTCGGTATAAGAAAATGGGGCGAGCTTTCCCCGCCCCGATTGGTTCTACATGTAACGACCGCGGCTGTCGCGTCCGCGACGTTCGTCCATATCGTCCCACTCGCCATGGCGGTAGCTGCCGCCGCGCATGTAGGAGCCATGGCGCTCTTCAACGCCCAGGTCGCTCTCCATGTCCTCGGTGATTTCGCAGATGGTTTCAATGGCTTCCTTGGCCATCTTGAGAGCCTTCTTGTATTCGCGGTAGTCATCGCCGCCGCGTTTCATGATAGTGATAAGTCCCATTGTCTAGTCCTCCTTGGTTTTTGTTCCGAGCACAGCAGAGAGCATACGCTTTAAGTCTGCAAGCTCCCCCTTCAGTTCGGCCACGTCTTTAGCGTTCTGCATCTCCTTTTGTTTCTCAGGGTTGAGGGAGAGAAGGAGAGCGTCGCACTTGTCGCGCAATGTTTTGTGGGCATCGTAACTGTCTACGATACGCTGGCTGTTGTCACGCATGGCGGTAAGCTCGTTGATCACCAGCCCCTGGTCTTCGCTGATGAACAGGCCCTTGTCGGGGAAGTTCGCAACGGAAGCCGTGGCAGGAAGGCCGGCGAACGGGATAGTGTCGCTGCCGATGGAGACGGTCAGGTCAGTTACCATGCCGCTGAACATCGCTTGCGGCTGGGACGGGTTGAACTGCGGAACGTGAGTGTTCAGGGAAAGCACCCTGCTCTTTTCTACACGGGGTTCGTTCTTGTAGAGTACATAAAGCGTAGCTCCTTGCTGTAAACTCTGGAACATGATTTTCAGTTGTTAAAATTCTACTTAAATACTGCCTACGCAGAGGTAGGCGAGATGAGTTGGAGAAGCCCGTTATACCAGTCCATGAAGACCGTGATAACGCCTGTCCCCGTCAGATCTGCAGCGGTGACGTTGGTGCCACCGAAGAAGGTGAGGTTACGGGTCTGTCCGTTCAGCGTGAGGCGAACGGGCAGGGTGCCCGTCGTTCCGGTCGGGATGAGGTCGGCGACGTTTACCGTGAAGTAGCCCACGGGAGGGACGCGACGGAAACCGAGAGCGAAGTCCACGGTCTCCGCTGTCACGGAAACGCCGCTTGTCCTCAGATAAGGAATGCCGCCGGAGTTGGAAGTGATGTTGACACAGCCGAACATAGCGGGGCCCTCCTAGAAGTTTACGCCGTTACCGAATCCGAAAGGAGACCCGTAGAAGCCGCCGTTTACGTAAGGCGTGGTGTTCACTGCCTGCAGGTTCGGCCAGGCGACGGGAACGGTGTTGATTTGCTTGGACGCGATGGTGTTCACCTGCTGCTGGATAGGAGCCAGGAGAGCCGTGAACTGGGCCGTCTGACGGTCGTTGTCAATCTGCCCGCGCAGCTGGGTGATGATGTCGGCCTGCGTGTCAATCTTGGACTGCATGTCGCGCTCGCGAGCTGCACAGAACTCGCCAATCATCGTGGTCTTGAGGTCTGCGATTGCATCGACGTTCCGCTGGCTGGCACCGGTGATGGCGGAGCTGAGAGCGTTGGTCTGATTGAGGGTAGCAATCTGATTCTCGTAGCCCTGGGAGGTGACGAGCAGCTTGTTCTCGCAGCAGCACTGACACAGCTGGCTCTGCAGGCTGGCGTTGCCGCTCTGGATGGCGTTGATGATCTGCAGGGAGGACATGCCAGTCTGAGCAGTGAGGGCCGCGATACCGTCACGGATTGCGCTCACGCCGCTGTTGACCAGGTTGAAGTCCTGCCCGAGCATGGTGGAGAGAGAAGCAACGGCAGCACGGGATGCCTCGCCATTGGAGTTAATGGCGTTCATCAGCAGCTCACGTCCGCTGTCGTTGTTCATCTGGTTGGAAAGGAACCCAGCACCGCCGGCATTGCCGAAGCCACCGCCGAAGCCGCCGAAGCCGCCCCAACCATTACCGAAGAAAAGGCCGAGAAGGAAACCGAGGATTCCGCCGCCCCAGCCGTTGTTGCCGAACAGGCCGCCCTTGTTCATCGCCATCCATGCCGGC
>CAMNGY010000163.1 GCA_946538795.1 uncultured Treponema sp. | reverse complement strand
TGAGCCGTGCCTTGAGCCGCGCGTTGTCCTCGTAGCTGTTCAGCCCGAAGCTGATTTTGAGCACCGGCCATTCCGTCCAGTCTTTCTCCAGCCCTTCAATCGCAAGGCCCTCGAACAAGTCCTTTCTGCCCTGGAAGTAGTATTCCATCGTGGAAAGCAGGAGGCTCTTGCCGAAGCGCCGGGGACGGCTCAGGAAATAGGGTGTGCTGGTCTGTGCCAGATTGAAGATGAGGGCCGTCTTGTCTACGTAGACATGGTTCCCCTTGCGTAGTTTCTCAAAGTCCTGTATGCCGATCGGCAGAAAGCGTTCTTCCATAAAATCCATCATAGCATAAAAAGCACTGCTTTTCTACACTGAATACGCATTTGCAAAATCGCTCATATCACCTCCAGTTTCTGGCATAATACTACACATTGCCATTACTGGCACCCGTCGCTCCAATGAATTTGCGCCTGAACCACCCCTGCCACGCGTCCGTGTGAAATCCGTCACTCGGACGCGTGAGAACCGTCACGCGCCCGGGTGGGAACCGCCACGCATACGCGTGAAATCCGCCACTCGGGCGGGTGCGACCGCACTCTGAGGCGAAAGCGGAGATTGACAAACGGCCACAGTTGCAGGAGCCTTGGAAACGCCTGCCCTGCCCGGGAACAAGCCGGACGGGTGCGCCCTCCGCCTCTTGCCCCATGATATAAACAAAAATTATCCCAGCGGATGCCGTACATGCTGTACAATGAACTTATTTACAGATTTTACGGAGGATGCCGTAGCATGGGTCATTTCAAGAATTTCAAGTCGGTGCTGTACTGCCCCGTCCACTGGGTTATAAACGTGAAGGAGGAGGAGCTGGAAGGACAGCTGGCCTTCTTTGAGAAATACATCGGGGTGGACAAGGTGTACCTGGAGCCATTCCGGTCAGGGGAGCTTGCCAGCCGCGAGAAGCTGCTTGCCATCAAGGGCTTCCTGGAGTCGCACGGAGTGGAGGTCGCCGGCGGATTCACGACGACGTCTGGCCCCGGCCCCATCCCCGGCAAGGAGCACAAGTCCCAGAGGCTCTTTGACACCTACTGCTACACGGACAAGGACTTCCGGGCGGAGCTTCAGAGGAACATCGAGTTCACCGCAAGCATATTCGACGAGATTATCCTGGACGATTTCTACTTCACCAACTGCACCTGCGAGGACTGCATCAAGGCGAAGGGCAGCAGGAGCTGGCAGGAATTCCGCCTGGGCCTGATGAAGGAAGTGAGCCGGAACGTCATCGTCGGCCCGGCAAAGAAAGTCAATCCCAAGTGCAAGGTCGTCATCAAGTACCCCAACTGGATGGAAAGCTACGCGGGGGCTGGCTACAACCCCGGCGAGCAGAAGGACATCTTTGACGGCGTGTACACCGGCACGGAGACCCGGAACTCGATGGACCAGGACCAGACCCTGCCCCGCTACCTGTCGTACTCGCTCGTCCGCTGGATGGAGAATCTCGCGCCGGGACGGAACGGGGGCGGATGGTTCGACGCGTTCCAGTGCTACCCCATGGAGGCATACCTGGAGCAGGCATACCTGACAGCCTTCGCGCGCGCCCGCGAGCTGATGATTTTCTGCTGGCCGCTCGTCTACGACCACTACTTCGTGCCGACGCTCGGCTTCCAGATGAAGAAAATCGACGATCTTATGAGCAAGGCGGGGAGCTGCACAGGTCTTGCCGAGTACCACCCGGTCAACGCGCAGGGAGAGGACCACCTCGCAGACTACCTGGGGCTTCAGGGCATTCCCTTCGAGCCGACGCCGTACTTCCCGGAGAATGCAAAGGCCGTGTTCCTGACCGCCGCATCCTGCGCGGACAAGGACATCATGAGCAAGCTGGAGAGATATGTCCGCGAGGGCGGGCACGCCATAGTCACGAGCGGATTCGTCAAGCTGATGCTGGGAGACGGCGGCGGCGTTTCACGTGCCGACGGAAGCAGCAGCACGGACGGAGCGTACGGCATGACCTCTGATATGTCTATAGAACAGATGACATCCCTCCGCTGGCGGGACAGGCATCTTGTGCCTACCCACTACCAGTACCATTCGCAGGACACCTGGGAGGAGTACAAGGTTCCCGCCGTCCAGCCGGTGACTTTCCCCCTGCTGGAGCACCGCAACAACGTCAGCTGGATGCTCGTGAAGGGGCAGACCGCCGGGAAGAACCTTCCCATACTCATCCGCGACTGCTACGGCAAGGGACAGATGATCACCTTCGTTGTGCCGGATGACTTCGGCGACATCCAGAAGCTGCCCCGCGAAATCCTGAACGAACTGCGCAGGGAGTTCTGCGGCACGCTCGGGCTGCGCCTGGACTGCGCGAGGAACATCGGCCTCTTCCTCTACGACAACGATACGTTCGTCACCTACGCATACGAGTACCAGAACGAGGGCCCGCAGTCCTGCTATGTCCACATACAGGGCAGGGCCAAAAAGCTGGTCCGCCTGAACGGCAGGCGCGGCCTTGAGTGCGTGGAGCCCTATGCGAAGGCGGACGAGAACAGCAAGGTCGGAATGGACGGCATGAACGTCAGCGAGCGGACGGAGACCGTCTTCAAGATTGAGACGCACCCTGACTGCTTCGACTTCTGGAAGATAGAGCGTGAGGCGTGAATTCAGCCCATGCTTGAGGACTTTCTTGACGCGCTGCAGAGTTTCAGGCGCAACAGGATGCGGACCTTCCTCTCCCTGCTCGGAATCATCATCGGTGTCGCCTCGGTCATCGTCATAATGAGCATGGGGCAGTCGTCCACGCAGAAGATAAAGGACACATTCGGCTCGGCGGGCTTGGACATGGTGAGCCTGTCCGGGGGCTTCTTCCGCAGGAGCCGGGCGGCGGTGACGATAAGCTTCGACGAGCCTTTCCGCGAGAAGCTCTTCGGTAGTGTGGGGGGCATCAAGAAAATCTGGTACAAGAACAGCCTGTCGGCGACGATCTCTTACGGCGAGACGAGCAGCAACGCCAGCTGCTCGGCGGTGGAGACGGACTACATGAGTTCCTGCGGAATCCAGCTGGAACGGGGCAAGTTCTTTGACGTGACCGACGACGTGATGGGGACGCAGAAGATAATACTGGGGAGCAGCATAGCCTCGACATTGTTCCCCAACGGGGATGCGGTGGGCAAGCAGGTCATGCTGGTCGCGAGCAATGCGCCGTTCAGCTTCACGGTCATCGGCGTGCTGAAGGAGCAGACGTCGGGAATGGAGAACACGAGCCAGGGCTGCTACATACCCCGGGGCTTCTACTCGCGGAAAATCAAGCCGAACCCGGCGGCGGACACGGTGATGGTGCAGGCGGAGAGCGAGGCCCTCGCGGTGAGCCTGCGGGACAGGCTGGAGTCCTACTGCAACGCGCTCACCGGAACGGAAGGTTCGGTGTCCGCGACATCGATGCAGAGCATGATAGAGCAGATGGGCTCCATAACCGGGATGCTCAGCCTGCTGCTCGCGGTCATCGCGGGCATATCACTGCTCGTCGGCGGAATCGGAATCATGAACATAATGATCGTGACGGTGACGGAGCGCAAGCAGGAAATCGGAATACGCAAGGCGCTCGGCGCAAGCCCGGCCCTGATCCGCCGGCAGTTCCTGGTGGAGTCGGCCAGCATCACCCTGATGGGGGGTATACTCGGAATCGTGCTTGGAATAGCGGTAAGCGTCGCAGCGGAATACGTGCAGTCGGCGAAGAGCTATGTCATCAGCTGGCCTGCCTGCCTGGTGGCGTTCGCGTTCTCGCTCTTTGTGGGAATCTTCTTCGGCCTGTCCCCGGCTTCCCGCGCGGCGCGCCTGGATCCGGTGGAGGCCCTGTCCGGGGAGTAGGGGAGGCTTGTGGCCAGCCCCTTACGGCCTTTGGACTTGCGCAAGAAGCTCTCCCACGTAGTCTTCCGGGTGGTTTATGGAATAATCGCCGTGATGCAGGCCCTGCTTTATTTCCAGCCTGGACCGGGGCAGAAGCCCGTGCAGGATGTTTGCGGAAAGCAGTATGCCCCGCTGTTCCTTGCTTCCAGCTACAATCCTGACATCCGCTTCCGAGCCCTTGAGCTCATCTTTCGCCTTGTATGCCGTGCTTGCCTTCAAGAACGAAATCATGTTGTCCCGGGAGATAGCGGCGGAATCCCTCGCATAGTCACCGAACAAATCACTGCGCATCTTGAGGTACTTGAACTGAATCCTTGCAAACCAGGGCTTACGGATAAGCCCGTAGCTTGATGCGACCGAAGGTCCTATCAATGCGTGTGTCAGATTGGACGGGACGAGCGACGCGCTTTCTATTATGGCGTGCTGGCAGATGTCCTTCCTTTGACAGAGCATCTCTGTGAGAACCTGCGCTCCGAGCGACAGGCCTCCCAGAACAAGTACATTACCCCCGTAAGCATTATCAATGAAGCTTATTATTTTTCTCGCGTTATCTTCTATGCCCGTGAAATTCTCGTCGCTCCCGGAATGTCCGTCCAGTATCGGAAGGATTACGTGGAAGCGGGAGCAAAGCAGCTCCGCCTCGCTCCTGTAGTTCCACCAGGAAAGGCCTCCTCCGTGCAGGAGCATAATCACGTCCTTGTTTTCTTTTCCGTATTCAATAACCTTCATTCATGTCCCGTCACATCATATCGAAAAAGTTGCGGGCATTCAATCGGGATTTCACTCGGGCCTTCGGCGCGCTTTTGCCTGCACGGTGCGCTGTGCTACTCTCTTTGGCCCGCGCGGTTCGCTGTGCCCTGTACACATTTCCAATCTGTGTGCTATACTGGACGAATGAGAGTTTTGCGTTCACGACAGGTCATGCGGACAGCCTTTAATCCGCTTCTGTTTTCCTTGTTTCTGCTGGCAACCCTGCTCATCTCTTGCGAGACGGATTCCCATGTGGGCAGGAAAGATCAGGACGGCAAAACGA
>CAMNGY010000162.1 GCA_946538795.1 uncultured Treponema sp. | reverse complement strand
CTGAAGGCCTACGAGAAGAAGTACTCCGAACTGCGCAGTCAAAACCTCAAGTCTTACAACGACATGATAAACAAGCTGAACAATGATACGAACGAATTGCAGCTGAAGATCGGCGAGATAAACTCCAGCGTGGCAACGTTCACCGCGCAGACAGGCTTGTTCGACACGGCCCGCGAGCTGCAGGACCAGCTGTCCTCTTCGATAAAGGATTTGAAGAGGAAGATAGACGAGGTCGCATCCTATGAGAAGGAGATTGACGAGCTGGGCGACAAGATCCGCGAGGTTGAGGCGATGCACGACAACGTGGACCGCAAGATCGGAAACTACGACTCCCAGAAGCTCACCCTTCAGACGATTGACGCGAAGTTCAACCGCCTTGTGGAGCTGAGCAACGGGATGGACACCAAGATTGCCGAGCTCACTGCCCAGAGCGACAACCTTGTCAACATGCAGGCTATGGTCAGCAATTTCCAGGACTCGCTGGAGAAAATCCAGAAACGCTATGACCGTATAGAGACCAAGGGGCAGACCATCGACAGCGTTGCCAAGACCGTTGACCTGACGCAAGGCAAGATAGCGGATTTGGAGAAGCGCCTGCTTAGCTGCAACAAGCAGGTTGACAGGCTGCCTGAGGAAATCCAGAAGATGCAGGACAACGTGAAGTTCATCACGTCCAACAGCGAGAAGGTTGACGACGTTGCCGCCAAAATAGACTCCCTGCAGGGAATCATCAACAAGGCGAACGAGAAGATCGACGAGTTCGACTCTACGCGGGATGAAATGGACAAGTTGTATAACCGCATCGAGGAAATTTCCAAGGAAGCGGACAACCAGCTGGATTCCCTGCATGACATAGTGCGGGAGATGAGCAAGAAGGGCTCTTCATTGGGATCGGATTCAAAACCCACTCCCAACCAGAGGGACCGCGTCATAGAGCTCAAACGGCAGGGCTGGTCGGCCAGCGAGATAGCGAGCGCCCTGAAAATTCAGGAGGGTATGGTCAGCCTCATACTGGAACTGGGACCGGGAAGCTCCAGCCAGAATGAGGATGACGATGACGATGATTTCCCGTCCCGCAGGAGGCGGAGGAGCTAGCGGGACAGCAGGCAGACGCAGTAGGCTTTGATCGCGAGCGATGAGCCTGTTGCATCCAGCCCTTCGTTGGTCTTGGCCTTTACGAATACCTGCCCGGGGCTGATGCCCAGAATGGCGGCCACGGACTCTATGACCTTTTGCCGCCAGGGCAGGAACTTGGGGCGCTCGAATTCAAGCACGCAGTCCAGGTTGACCAGTGTCCAGCCTTCCTGCTTTACGTCTGCCCAGACCTGCCTGATTAGCATGGCTGAATCCGCATCCTTCCATTTGGCTTCTTCCGGAGGGAAATATGAGCCTATGTCGCCCAGGCCGCTTGCGCCCAACAGGGCATCGGTTATGGCGTGCAGCAGCACGTCTGCGTCCGAATGTCCCAGCTCGCCTTTTTCGGCGGGAATTTCCACCCCTCCCAGCAGGAAGCGCCTTCCTTCAACCAGCCTGTGCAGGTCCGTTCCCATTCCTATGCGGATTTCAGGCATGGCACGGGCTTCCTGGCTTTCCTGCCCGCGGGGGGCTTCCAAATCGTCCGGATAAGTAATCTTCTTGTTCACTATGTCGCCTTTTACGATGTGTACTTTCTTTCCGCCGGTCAGGGCAGGATAGCAGTCCCATACCCTGGTGTCGTCAGTAAAATCCAGCCCTTCGGCCCGTGCCTTTTCATGGCAGAGGATGAAGGGGGCCAGCAGGAAAGCCTGTGGTGTCTGTACGGCCGCAATCTTTTCCCTGTCCAGATGCCTGGCTATGGTGGAGTCGTCAGCCAGCTCTTTCTGCGTGTCCACGGCCGGGATGGCCGGAACCGCCGCACCATGCTCCATTGTGCTTGAGATGCAGTCCTGTATGATTCTTTTTGTCACGTAGGGGCGGGCCGCGTCGTGTACGAGGACCAGGTCCTTGCTTTCTATCGTGTAGTGTTTTTTCAGATATGAGAGGGCGTTGTAAATGGAGCTTTGCCTGCTGTTCCCGCCCTCCACGAATGACAGGTACGGCCCGGGTGCGCTGGAGAAGGCAGAAAGCAGGCGCTCCAGATCCCTGTCCTTTGACAGGGCTGCCCTCGCATCCTTTTCCCCGCCGGCAGGGACGGTTATTACGACCGCGGTAAAACTTGCCGCTTCCAGGAAGGTCCTGAGGGACTGGGAAAGCACGGTCCCTTTTCCAAGGGGCAGGTACTCCTTCTTGCCCTTCTTTCCCATCCTGCTGGAGGAACCGGCGGCTGTCAGCAACAGGAAGAGGGACATCTACTCGTCGCCTTCGTCCAGCTCGTCCCCGTCATCGCCGTCTTCGTCCTCATCGTCTTCATCAGAGTCATTCCTGCGGCTGGCTTCCTCGTTGAATTCATCGTCATCGTCATCGTCATCGTAATAGCTGCTGCTCTTCTTCGGGATGTTTGCCCCTAAAGGCTCCAGCTTTGCGTGAAGGAGGGTCTCGATTTCCTTGGAGCTTTTTTCCAGGGCATAGGAAAGCTCGTCCTCAAGGAGCTTCTTCGCGCTCTCATAGAGTTTCCTTTCCATTGCCGGCAGCTCCTTGATTTTGGAGCGGTGGTACAGGCAGCGGACTATGGCCGCTATGTCCTCGACGGAACCTGAGTGCAGGAGGTCTATGTTCTGCTGGTAGCGCAGCTTCCAGTCGGAAGTCGGCGTGTCGAATTCCTTGCCCAGCAGCTCTATGGCTTTCATTGCCTGATCCTTGTCCACGACACTTCGGATTCCCATGCTGGCGGCTTTGTCCACGGGAACCATGATGTTCATGTCAGACACGGGCACATATATCTTGTAATAGTAAAGTTCCTCGCCTTTGAAATCCTTCTTGAAAATGTCAACGACTTCCCCGACTCCTTGACTGGGGTACACGACTATCTGCTTTAGGGAAAATTCAGTCTTGATTTTTGCCATACAAAACTATTATATCACCTTTCTTCAGAAAATTCAACTTTACTTTTTGCTGTTATAGCAGGCTCGTTGACCAGCTTGTCTTTCTGTGTTAGCATTGCCTCGCTATGCTTTCTGTTTCTATCGTTACGCCGGTATTCAATTCCATGAGGACTCTGGATGCCTTTATGGACGCAATCCGTATGCAGGACTTCCCGCATGACCGGATGGAAATTGTCTTTGCGGACGGGGGGTCCACCGACGGTACGAGGGAAAAAATCCAGGCCTGGGAGCGGGACGGCGTGACTGCCTCTGCCGGGGCTGCTTCTGCCGGGGCTGGTGCGGGCACCGGCAATTCAGCTGCTATTGCCGTAAGGCTTCTGGACAACCCGCTCAAGACGGCTGAGGCGGGCAAGGCCGTTGCTGTCCGCCAGGTCAGGGGCGATATTGTGTGCTTGCTGGATTCCGACAACACCCCCCCCGACGAGAAATGGCGGGGCCAGATGATGCAGCCGTTTGAGCGGGCGGAAATCGTTGCGAGCGAGCCTATTTCATATACCTGGCGCAGGGAGGACACGGCAATGACCCGCTACTGCGCCATGCTGGGAATGAGCGATCCCCTCTGCCTGTATGCCGGGAACTACGACCGCGTCTGTGCCGTGTCCGGGACCTGGACCAAGGTTCCCCATCAGGAGGAGGACTGCGGCACGTATCTTGCGATCGCCTTTGACCAGGGGATGATGCCCACGATAGGTGCGAACGGCTTCTGCATGAGGCGGGAGCAATTGGTGGACAGTTTTGAGGGCGATTACCTGTTTGACATAGACGTGCTGTGGGAGCTGATTCAGAAAAAACCGGAAACCCGGATTGCCAAGGTGAAGAACGGAATCGTCCATCTGGTCTATCCGGACGTGCGCACCTTTGCCCGCAAGCAGAACCGCCGCATACGGGACTTCCTCTTTTTCAGCGGCAACAAGGGCAGGAAATACCCGTGGTCCAGCGTGGGCATGGGCAAGGTTGTCCTTTTTTGCCTCTGCACGGTGACGGTGGTTCCCGTCATAGTGCAGGCGCTCATCGGCTTTGTGCGCAAGGGAGACCTGCGGGCCTGGCTTTTGCATCCCGTCTGCTGCTGGGTAACCCTCTTCATCTACGCATGGGGAGTGGTCTCCGGCATTTTCGTCAAAAAGCAGGCCGACCGCTCCAACTGGAAGCAGTAGGGCGGGACTGCTCGGGGCGTCCTTGCCTCCGCATTGGCTTACCGGCAGGAGCGCAGCCGTCTGCCGGCGCTCAGTCTTTGTCCCCGTTCAGCTTTTCCCGTATGACGTAAAGGGGCCGGTTTATTACCTCCACCTGGATCTGTCCTATGTAGAGGGCCACCAGTCCTATGGAAACAAGGACTATCCCCAGTACCAGCGTGTTCGTAACGATGACGAACGAGATGGAGCTGAACATTCCCGCATGCAGCACGTAGTTGTAGACTATCATCACTATGAGAAGGATGAAGCTCACCAGGCTTGCCAGCACCCCCAGGTAGGCGAAGAATTTGAGCGGCATGAGAGAGTTGCTGGTGATGCTGTTTATGGCCAGCGAGAGCAGCTTTCCCAGCGAGTAAGAGGCCGTGCCGTTTATCCGTTCGGGAGCCACGAACTCTATGTATTCCGTCCTGAACCCCAGCCATTCTATGAGGCCCCGGAACATCCTTTTGTGTTCCGTAAATCGGATAAGCTCGTTTATGACCTTGCGGTCAATCAGCTTGAAGTCAGTGGCGTTCGGCGTCAGCTTGGTGGGTGCGGCCATGCTCATCAGGTGGTAGAAGAGCTTTGAGCCCAAGTCCTTTATGGGAGACTTCTTTTCCGTGGATTTCCTGATGCTGGCGACAACCTCGGCCCCCTCTTCCCATTTCTTCACGAATTCGGGGATAAGTGCAGGAGGATGCTGCAGGTCCGCGTCCAGGAAAACCGCCG
>CAMNGY010000161.1 GCA_946538795.1 uncultured Treponema sp. | reverse complement strand
CTCTTGGGACGGGCGCAAGAAGACCAAGAAGGCGTTCTCGGACCGCAGCTACGACCGGCATTGGGAGTGGGCAGGTTCGGCCGGGAAATACTTTACGATCATAGTCCGCCCCACCGACAGCGGAGTCATGTCCAGTTCCGTGCGCTGCTCCGCCCAGCAGGTTTCCGGCTATGAGAATTCCCAGGTATTCCTGACCCGCAACGCGATAAGCGGTAACGTTACGGATGACTATTACATCTACGTCGGTCCTCGCAGCGAGAACGAGCTTATAAAATATAACAACGCGGATTCCAATGGCTGGAAGCTCGTGAACGCCAGGTTCAACCAGGCCTTGCAGACATCCGGTTTTCTTTTCATTATAGAGGTCGCGCTCAAATGGGGCCTGAGGGCCATCTACTCCCTGGTCCGCAACTGGGGTGTGGCCATAATCATACTGACGATTATCCTTAAGATCGTCCTCTTCCCGCTCAACAAGGCTACCGCGCTTGGTTCCGTTAAGATGCAGGGCCTTCAGCCAAAGATGAAGGAGATACAGGAGAAATACAAGGACGACCCCCAGCAGCAGCAGGCCGCGATGGGCAAGCTGTACAAGGAGGCCGGCTACAACCCCGCATCGGGCTGTCTTCCCATGGTCCTTCAGATGATGGTGCTGTTCGCGCTGTACAACGTGTTCAACAACCACTTTGAGTTCCGTGGCGCGAGCTTCATACACGGCTGGATAGACGACCTTTCTGTGGGCGACAGCCTCTTCACCTGGGAGCGTCAGATTCCCTTCATCTCGCAGTTCATGATGAACACCTTCCGCCTGCTGCCGTTCATCTACACGGGCAGCCAGCTGCTGAGCGGAGTCATAACCCAGTACGGGAACCCTGCCGGGGCCAGCCAAAGCTCCATGAAATTCATGATGTACGGGATGCCCCTGATGTTCTTCTTCCTGTTCTACAACGTTCCTTCGGGCCTTTTGCTCTACTGGACGGTCAGCAATATCCTGCAGATCGGACAGCAGGTCATAATCAACAAGATTACCGAAAGGAAGAGGCGCGAGCTGGAGGCTTCCAAGCCCCGCGTCATAGACAAGGCGATGGGGAGCCGCAAGAGGAAGGGGCGCCGCTAGGCCGCCATGGCCTCCGGGTCGCCCGTGAAGGCGGGAGCCGCAAGAAGAAGGGGCGTCACTAGGTCTTCCTATTCTCTAAAACCGCCCGAGGCGAGTTTTTAGAGATGCCCTGAACAGAGAAATCTTTGCTAGGAGTGATAGATATATGGTTTACGAGTACGAAGGTAAGAATGAGAAGGAGGCCATAGAGAAGGCCGCCGAGGAGCTGGGACTGGAGAGGGACCAGTTTGATGTGGAGATCCTGGAGTCGCAGAAGGGCACGCTCTTTAAGAAGGGCTACGTGCGCATCCGGGTCCAGCCGGTTGACAGCGAGGAGCATGTGGCGGGTGAGTTTGAGGGCAAGGTTCCCAATACTACCGAGCGGGCCAGGAATCCAAGCCTGGTCGCCAACCCCATGCCCCAGAACGAATTTGAGGAGAAGCTCCTTGACTTCGTGAAGACGATGATAGAAAGGATGGGCTACACGGTCTCCGTCGAGGTCATGTTCCGCGAGGACAAGAAGATTGGAATCAAGCTTACGAGCGAGTCCTCTTCCATTCTGATCGGCCGCAAGGGCAAGAACTTGGATGCCATGCAGCTTCTGGCCAATGTCTACGCCGGACACCTGGGCCGCGAGGACATGAGGATTATCCTTGACACAGAGAACTACCGCATCCGGAGGGAAGAGAGCCTGGTCCGCCTGGCTTACACTACTGCCGACAAGGTGCGCCAGAGGCACAGCACTGTCCTGCTTGAGCCGATGAATCCCTACGAGCGCAGGCTCATACATACGACGCTGAACGACATACCCGACGTTGAAACCAAGAGCGAGGGAGATGGTTTATATAAGCAGGTCCGTGTAATCTATACGGGAAGCCGCTGATAAGGACGGCAGGGGCGTTTTTGCCGGGGTGACGGTTTGTCATCGGGGCGTTTTGTCCCGGCGGCCCTGTCGCAAACGGCTGGTGGCGAGGGCGCTTTGCCGTGGCGACGTTTTGCCACGCCCCCCCCCGTCGCAAGCGGCTGGTGGCGGAGACCTGCCATGCCGCAGCTTTCTGATACGGACGTATGAGGAGAAAAAAATGAACAGACGATTACGGTTCATCAGGCTTGCGGGAATGCTCGCGCTTCTGACGCAGGCGGTGATCCGGTCCTATGCTTTCAACGCGAGGGATCTCTTTTCGGCGGCGGATTATGAGAAGCTGCTGAAGGACGGCAAGATAGAGCGCATAGCCTTCATGGAAGACGGAATGAGCATGGGGCTGGCGCCTGACACCCCGCTGGCGAAGAAGGTCATGGCATCCTGGCCGAAGGACTTGGAGAAACCCAACTTTTTTGTGGAGGAGCTGTACCTGGCAAAAAAGGAGGATTTTGCCCGTCCCGGCCTTACGACCATAGACTATGCGGGCAAGATACTGCGTTCTTTTTCGACCCTTCAGGGCATACAGTATTACAGTCACAGACGTGGCAAGATGGCCACGCTCTATGAGGAGGCATATACCGTTGCCCCGGAGAAGGATCCCGTGACGGGGCGGGTCAGCAAGGTTGGCGAGGCCAGAGGATATGACGACACGGCAGGGAGTGCTGACGGCAAGGTGCTTTACGCCATGATGGACGACAGTTCCCTGGGCCGCACGGTGTACCGGGTTGAGTATGTGGAGCGGCCTGACGAAATCTGGGCCAACTTCATAAATGAGAGCGCGCTCAAGCTTGGCCCCATAAAGGCTTTTGCTCCTGGCAAGCTGAGAATGAACTTCGTCGTCATTGACTGCGGTGACTATGTTGCTGCCTACCTGACCACCCAGGCCGCTGTGCCGCCTTTGGCCATACTGGAGAAGAAGATAAAGGAATCCTTCTCCACCAGGCTGGATGCCGTGTACAAGTGGTTCACGGAACGGTTCTAGGGCACCTCTAAAAACTCGCCTTTGGCGGTTTTTAGAGAATTGCCGACGAGTCGTAAGTCGCTATAATAGCGCGACTTACGGCATCGTATTTTCAAAGTTACCTCGAAAAAGCTGAGCTTTTTCGAGGTTTCCTCTAGGGAATGGCTGAGGGGGCCTCAAAAGACTTATGAGCTTGTTTCAAAAGTCGGTCGCTTTTGAAACAGCCTCTTCTGTTTTAGAGATGCCCTTTGACTTTTGCGGATGGGACCACTAAGGGATTCTGTTCCTTTTGGTTTCTAAATATTGAAGGATACCTCGGAACCGCCAGCGTAGCTGCGGCCGTTTGTCCGGCGTTGCCAAGGCAAAGATGAGGGGTTCAGGGGTTCCCTATTGAGCATGGAGAAAGAAATGAAAAGAAGGATGTTTTTGACGTTGCTGCTTTCGGCAACGATTTTAATGACAGGGAGCTGTAAGGCTATGGATCCGGAAAAGGTTTTGAAGGGTAAGGAAGGGCTTTTCGCGAACATTTCGACCGCGAAGGGGGATATTTTCGTCGAGCTCTATTATAAGGAAGCTCCTCTGACTGTGACTAACTTCGTTGGCCTGGCGGAAGGCACGCTGGACGCGAGCAAGGGCAAGAACTTCTACAAGGGGCTGAAGTTCCACAGGGTCATTTCTGATTTCATGATTCAGGGCGGTGACCCCAGGGGAAACGGTACGGGCGGTCCCGGATACTCTTTCCCTGATGAGATTTCAAGCAAATACAGGTTTGACGGGCCGGGAGTCCTGGCCATGGCAAACAGGGGCAAGGGAACCAACTCCAACGGCAGCCAGTTCTTCATCACGCACGTGCCCACGGCCTGGCTTAACGGCAATCATACGATTTTTGGCCACGTGGTTGACAAGGACAGCCAGAAGGTCGTTGACAGCATAAAGCAGGGCGACCTCATAAAGGATGTCACCATCTTCCGGCGCGGCAGCGATGCCAAGGCCTTCACTGCGACGCAGGAGGACTGGAATGCCAGACTCAAGGATTGCGTTGCCAGGGCCAGGGCCGAGAAGGAGAAGGCTTTTGCCGCCCAGATTGCGGCGGTTGAAAAGAAATTCCCAGGATTCAAGAAGGATTCCAACGGAATCTATTATAAGATTACGAGCGAAGGCGTTGGCAACAAGTGCGGGAGCGGCAAGTCCGTGTCCACTGAATACAAGGGATACCTGGTGGACGGAACGGTTTTTGACCAGTCTACTGGAAGGGGACCGCTTGACTTCACTACGGGAGCCGGGCAGATGATTCCAGGCTTTGACATTATGGTCCAGGACATGAGGATGGGCGAAAAGCGCACCATCGTGCTTCCTCCGGATATGGCTTACGGGGAGCGTGGTGCGGGGGATGCCATTCCCGGCAACAGCTACATTGCATTTGACGTCGAGCTTGTGAGCGTGAAATAAGCAGTTGGTATTGGAGATAGTATGAAAAAAGTATGCGGAATTTTGCTGTTGGCAGCTTTGCTGTTCGCCTCTTGCAGCCATTCTTCAAGTGGTGGCAACAATAACGAGAGCACGTACTCTGTCACTTCTACCGGGACGAGCAATAGCAGCGGGTCTGGCGGAACTGGCAGCAGCGGCTCATCCGTCACGGCAACAGTGGCGGAGCAAGCCGTCATCACGGAGATGAACTTTGCGCGGACGGATCCGAGAGGTTATGTTACGAGCAGGCTTGTGCCGCAGCGTTCCAATCCTACCGTCAACCTCAGCGGGACTTCCACTTACCAGTCCGCTTTGGAAGAGTGCATTGCCGAGATGAACGCTATGACCCCTGTGGGAAGCCTTACCTTTGGTTCTGGCCTGTACAAGGCTGCCCAGTCTTGGGTCAGTACCCAGGGGGCCGGCAACCAGACGGGGCATGATTCCAATCTGTTCCCCAGGATAGAGCAGTACTGTTCTTAT
>CAMNGY010000160.1 GCA_946538795.1 uncultured Treponema sp. | reverse complement strand
CTGAAGTTCCGTTTGACATGGACGGGCCAAACGGCCTCCTGACCCACCTGGAGAAGAGGCTGGAAAGCAGGCATCACGCGGTCATCATCGTCGCGGAAGGCGCGGGTCAGGAGCTTCTGACCTCTACGCACCAGACGGACGCATCGGGCAACAAGAAGCTGGCCGACATAGGAATCTATGTCCGCGACAAGATTACCGAGCACTTCGCTAACAAGCAGATTCACATCAACGTCAAGTACATAGACCCCAGCTACGAGGTGCGGGCCGCCGTCACGACGGCAAACGATTCCCTCTACTGCGAGAGGCTCGGGAACAACGCCGTACATGCGGCCATGGCCGGAAAGACGAAGATCGTCATAGGCCTGGTCCATGACAAGTACGTGCATATCCCCATCTCAATGGCAACGCTCAAGCGCAACATCGTGGATCCCGAAAGCTCCCTCTGGAGGGACTGCCTGGACGCGACGCTCCAGCCCGTCTACATGGTGAACAATATGGCCACCGTGACGGAGAAACTGAGCAAAGCCCAGGAAGAGGCGGACAAAAAAGCCTTGGCCAGGCTGGAGAAAGTGACCCAGATGGCGAAGAACGCATAGGCTCCGGGGCTTTCAGAATGGTGACCAACGTTATGATAGTCGGCGTGGGAGGACAAGGTTCCCTCCTCGCCAGCAAGCTTCTGGGACAGGTTGTCCTCAAGAAGGGGTTCGATGTCAAAGTGAGCGAAGTTCACGGCATGAGCCAGCGGGGCGGAAGCGTAGTAACTTACGTCCGCTGGGGAGATAACGTTTCTTCCCCCATAATCGACAAGGGCGAGGCCGACTATATCATCGCCTTTGAACTTCTTGAGGCGGCCCGATACATAGGCTACCTCAAGAAAGGCGGAAAAGTCATCGTGAACAGCCAGAGGCTGGATCCCATGCCCGTGCTGACAGGCGATGCGAAGTATCCGGAAGGATTGGAAGACAAGATGAAAGAGGCCGGAGCAAGCGTTGACGTGATGGATGCGCTTGGCCTGGCAATGCAGGCTGGCTCCGCAAAGTCAGCGAACATCGCCCTTATGGGACGCTTTTCCACCTATTACAACGACATTCCAGAAGAGGACTGGCTTTCGGCCCTCTCCGAATGCGTCAAGCCCCAGTTCCTGGATCTGAACAAAAAAGCTTTTGCACTGGGCCGGAACAGATAAAACAGTGGGCAGCTCCTAGCTCGCCACAAGAAGTTTCATAGCTTTACCGGTCAAAAGCAAAAAGCCGCCCACCCAGGGCGGCTTTTTTCATCACGTTTCAAAACTGTCTATCTGGCTTCCTATGCGGTCAATGGACCCAGAAACCGATTCAGCTATGCTCAGCAAATCCCCGTCAGAGTTCTCAAGCTGTTTTACATGGCTTTCCATCTTGATGATGTGGTCCTGTACTGACTGCGAGGACTGCTTCAGGCTGGTAACATCAGCGATTATGTCCTTCCTGGCCCCGTCTACGTTATCCGAGGCAGTCTTTACCTGGCTGGTCGCATCATTCATCGCGCTCAATGCCTGCCCTATCTGTTTGGAGCCGGCCGCCTGCTCGTCCATGGCGTACCTGATTTCACGCACCATATTGCCCGTCGCGCTGATTTTGTCCATAACCGCCATAAAGGATTTGTCGGCCAAATCAGAAGAGGCAACGACGGAAGATATGGATGAAAGTATTCCCTTCAGCTGATGACCAATCTTCTTGGACTGGGAGGACGAATTTTCGGACAGCTTCCTGATTTCATCTGCAACGACAGCGAAGCCCTGACCTGCTTCACCCGCATGAGCGGCCTCTATGGCGGCGTTCATGGCAAGGAGATTGGTCTGATTCGCAATGGACGAGATGACGATGTTCGCCTCATTCAGCATCTTGGACTGCTCCTCAATCTGCTGAATTTGCGCATTTACCTTGCGCTGCTGCTCTATGCCGTTGTCAACTCCGCCTCGGAGGTTTCCGAATTCATTCGCCATGCTCTGGATAGAATTGCTTACGGACTGTATGCTGCTTATCATCTCCGTGACCGCGCTCGAAGCCTGCTCCACGCTCTCATCCTGGTTTCTAAGCAGCTCCCGGAGTCCGCTTACGGCATCGGAAATACGGTCAACGGCGGACACCGTACTGTCCACCTTCTCATGCTGTATGTCAACTTCCTCGCTTACACGCCGTATGCCGGAAAGCATATCCACCAGAGAATCGGCATTCTTCTGAACCAGCTTGCTCAGCTGATCCCCGTACTCCCTCAAGTCATTCTTGGAATTCTTCAGGTCAGAGATGATTTCCTGCAATTTTGCTACGAACGAATTAAATCCGCCCACGACCATACTCAGCTCATCGTTTGCGGAAGTGGCCTCCAGCCTGCGCGTAAGATCCGCATGGCCCTTGGAAATCTCATTCATAGAACCGCCCACGACATGAAGGGGTTTCAGCGTGGACCTGATTACAATACCGCCAATCGCAACAGCCAGAATCAAAGCTACGATGCTTATGACCATCATGCTGAAAAGCAGCTCTTTGATACCGCCATAGAAATCGGTGTACGGAGCCGCACAGACAACAGTCCAGGTACAGTCCCTGATAGTCTGATAGGAAACAGACATCCTCTTGCCCAAAAGCTCGTCATAATAAATGGCTGTACCGGACTCACCTGCCAATATGCTGGAGGCAATGGAGGAGAAGCCCTTGGCCGCCACTTCTGACAGCTTTACGGCAGCCTTTACTTTCTCTATGTCTTCGTGCGCTATTATGGAACCGGTCTTGCGGTCAACGACATACGGATGTGACTTCTCGCCGACAACTATGCCCGATACGGTACGGCACAGGGCCTCGCTGTCCACGACAGCCGCTATTACCCCCATTACGCTGCCCCTGTCATCAAGGATGGGCATCCCGTAGTAGGTGCTGACATGACCGTTCACCTTGCTGTAGCCTGGCTCCTGGATGTAATACTTTCCCTTAAGAGCATTCGCAATGTAATCCCTCTCATGAAGGTCGCTCCACTTTCCCGTAGTCGCATATCCTATGCCTTCCGAGTTGTAAATTCCAATGCCCAGGTAACCGGACTCCCCCTTAACGGCGGAATTCACCAGTTCCCATTTATCATGCAGGTCCACATCTCTATCACGTATAATAGAAAGGTTTGCCATGGACTTCAGCATCTTGACTTCACGGTCATTTATGTTGAAGATGTCAGACGCCGTCGCATGAGCCAGATCCCTGCTGCCCGTTTCAACGGCCTCTGTAAGCTCCTCGCTTGCTTTTTTATATGAAAAGAAAACGACCACAAGGCAGGTGAGCACTATCATCATCGACTGGGCCGCTATTATTTTTGTCTTTATTCCAATAGCCACGAACTGAAACCTCCTCTAACAGGCAACTCTCAGGCAATAAGAAGCCACTTTATTATCGGCTTTTCCCGCCCACTTTTTTAGGAAAGCCTGAAAGTGCAATGTATAAGGCGCCTGCCAAACATCCCCTATACGCTGTCCGCCCTTGCCCAAAGCCGCCCCTGCCCGTATAATGGCCCTAGCACGGAGGTATGGCTCACAATGGTCTATGATGTTACGGTAATTGTCCCGGAAGGCAGGGACAGGGATGAAGGATACATACGCAAGGAGGCAGGGCGCATCCTGCAGGCACAGGGACAGCGGGTGAACCTGAACGGAGCGCAACTTGTCGTGGGAAAGCGCTCGGTCGATGCCCGCCGCCGGCAGATTAAAATCGTCCTCCGCTGCAAGCTATACGTCGGAGAAAAAGCGACGGCGGCGAAAGAAAGCCTGCCTGTCTGGCTTCCTGCCTCGTCCTCCCGCAAGACCGTCGTCATAATCGGTGCCGGCCCCGCAGGCCTCTTCGGTGCGCTCAAGCTGCTGGAAAAAGGCATCCGTTGCGTCATCGTTGAGCGGGGAGAGCAGGTTTCGCAGAGGAAAGTTGACATCGCCCGCATAAGCCGGGAAGGGCTGGTTGACGGCAACTCCAACTACTGCTTCGGCGAGGGAGGGGCCGGCTGCTTTTCCGACGGCAAGCTCTACACCCGGAGCGACAAGCGGGGCAACCTAGCCCAGGTGCTTCGGATATTCCATCACTTCGGGGCTGACGCATCCATACTGACCGCCGCCCACCCTCACATCGGTACCGACCGGCTGCCCGCCGTCATCGACGCAATGCGGCAGAAGATAGAAGAGCTGGGCTGCCAGTTCCTTTTTGGTCACTGTTGCACGGATTTTATAATGGAAGAAAGCGCGGGCGGGAAACGGGTCCTCGGCGTACGCGTGCAGGACACGAAGAGTGGCGAAGAACAGGAAATCCGCGCAGACGCAGTCCTGCTTGCTACGGGGCACTCTGCCGCCGACATCTACAGCCTGCTCGCCCGCATCGCGCCGGACAGCCTTGAGGCGAAGGGCTTTGCGTTCGGCGTGCGCGTTGAGCACCCTCGCGCCCTCATAGACCGCATCCAGTACCACGGGGATGCGGCTGCCGCCCAAAAGCTCGGCGCTGCGGAATACCGGCTGACCAGTCAGGTGGACGGGCGCGGGGTGTACAGCTTCTGCATGTGCCCGGGCGGTTTTGTCGTGCCGAGCGCATGCTCTCCGGGACAGATCGTCATCAACGGGATGTCGGCGGCGGGGCGGAACAGCGCCTGGAGCAATGCCGCCATCGTCGTGGAAACCCACCCGGAAGACATACCCGGCCGCTTCCGCCGGGAGGCAGAAGGGCTGGGCTGCCCCGCCCTCGCGGGACTGCTCGCCCGGACATGGCTTGAAGAAGAGACCTGCCGCCACGGCGACGGCAGGCAGCAGGCCCCCGCACAACGGCTTACGGACTATCTTGCCCGCCGGGAAAGCGGCAGCCTGCCCCGCACGAGCTACGCCCCGGGGCTTGCGGCGAGCCGCCTGGACGAATGGCTTCCCCCGCACCTGAACGGCAGGCTCGGCGAG
>CAMNGY010000159.1 GCA_946538795.1 uncultured Treponema sp. | reverse complement strand
CCTCATACGAGAGATTCATGCGAAGATGAAGCTCACGGTCGTGATGATAACCCACCAGATGGAGGTCGTGCGCGACGCATGCTCCCAAATGGCGGTCATAGACGGCGGAAAAGTAGTGGAGCAAGGAAGGGGGGAGGACATCTTCACCTATCCGCGCTCTCCCGTCACAAAGGAATTCCTTTCCAACATAAGCCCGGCCGACAGCGGGCTCAATACGGGCAGAACGGATGACCCTTCAGGCTCGTCATCTTTCGTCCGCTGGTCTGCCGAAGGCGGAAACTACATCCTGCATTTTACCGGAGGCTCCCCCGGAGAGCCGGTGCTGAGCCGCCTGTCCAAGGTCGCCGATGTCGAATTCAACATCCGCGCGGCAGGCGTGCAGCACATACCCGCCGAACCTCCGTCAGACGGCGGAAGCAGGAACGGGTCAGGAGAGGCTACCGGAACCAGCGCGGAAGCAGGCCTGGACATAGGCACCATGCTGCTTGACATAAAGGGCAGCGGGCCGGAGAAGGAGAAAGCCTTCGCCTTCCTGAAGGAAAACGGCGTCATCGTGGAAAAGGCTGATGGCAGCGAGGAGGAACAGTAAGATGAGCGAGCTTCTTTACCTGGTAGGGACTTCTACATTGCAGACCCTCATAATGGTCTTCTTTTCGACGGTGTTCTCGATGATCCTGGGCTTCCCGCTCGGCGTCCTGCTCTGCATCACGAATGCGAACGGAATCATGCCCCGCAAGGTCCTGAACCAGGTCCTGAGCCGCATAGTCAATGTCCTGAGGTCCTTTCCGTTCATAATCCTGATGATAGTGCTTTTCCCCCTTTCCAGGATTATCGTGGGGACAAGCATCGGGACAGCAGCGACGATAGTTCCCCTTTCAATTGCGGCGGCCCCCTTCGTAGCCCGCGTCATAGAGTCCGCCCTGAACGAGGTCAACCCCGACCTGGTGCTAGCGGCAAAAGCCATGGGATCAACGAACATGCAGATAATCCTCAAGGTCCTGGTGCCGGAGGCCCTGCCGTCATTGGTGGACGGAATAACGCTCACGATAATCAACCTGATAGGATATTCGGCCATGGCAGGCGCAATCGGAGGAGGAGGCCTGGGCGACCTGGCCATACGCTACGGTTACCAGCGTTTCCGGACCGGAATCATGGCGGCTGCCGTCATAGTCATACTGGTACTGGTGGAGCTGATACAGTTCTTCGGCTCCAGGATAAGCGCGGGCCTAATAGCCAAGCGTTAGGCTCACAAGCCGGCAGCCGATTTTTCCGAGCTTCCTATCTGTCATAGTATTCAATCGTATAGTCTTTCCCGCTGTCCACAAAGCCCGCCTTCCGGTAGGCGGCCGCCGCGGGAAGGTTTTTCTTGTTTACAAAAAGTACGGTCGCCATCCCCTTCTGAGCCGCGCTTTCCGCAAGAAAAGCGGTGAGGGCGGCGGCCAGCCCCTTGCCCCGCTCCTCACGCACCGTATACACCCCGCCAAGCTGCATCACGCCGGAGGCAATAGCGTTTGTCCCGGCTTTGGCCACAATGCGTGCCTGACGTGCCCGGCTGGAAGCTCCCGCCCCCCCATCTGAAGAAGCTCCCGGCTCCGCCCCTGAAGAAGCTTCCGAATCCGCCGGACCAGCTGAATCCGCCGGATCCGGTGAACCGGCCACGGCAAGCGCGATAATCTGGCCGGCAAGGGCCTCACGCAGCTGTCCCCGCTCAAATTCCTCGTTCAGACGCCAGCCGCTTAGCAGAACCTCCTCCTTCATGTAGGACAGGTGCAGGGGGAACAAGGCGGCCTCATCCCCCGGCCCCGCCATCTGTATGCGGAATTCCTCCGGAAGCCCTGCTATGGCTTCCCGCGCGGCAGCCCTGTCCTGATACTCCAGGAAAAAATAGCGCCTGCTCTCGCGAAGCCTCGGGGGTCTGCTCAAGCGGAAAAAAACGGAGCGTATTTTGGAAAGCTCTTCCTCGAGGGCGGAGATGCAGAAGATTCTTTTCCCCTCCAGAAAAGATGCCAGGGCTTTCAGACCGCAGCCACGAATCCCGGACAGGCACGGAATAAGTATGTCGTCATCAACGAAAAAAAACACCCCGTTCACCGTGCCGCCCCGCATAATAAGATATACGCCGCTCTCCCTGTCAAGGATCTTGCGGGTCAGCTCACAGCAAGTCTTTTCATGGGGCAATACGAAGGCCAAAGCCATGAGGAAATCCCCTTTTTCAGATGCCTGTACGATACGACAGTCGTTCATGTGAAACAAGGATTCAAGAAAGGCGATAAAGACAGGAAAACTCCGCCTGCCCCAAGTCTTCAGGGCAGAACGGAGTTCTATCTATTTGGTATAGCGTCAAAAAGATTTTTCAATTTAAGGAGTGGCCGCTATGCAGGCTCAAACAGCCTAGCAAATGACGACGGAATTATCCGTGTGGGAGAAAGGAGCCGGAATGTACTTGTCGGCATTCCAGTCATTTTCCCAGTGCTTTCCGTCAAGCAGATAACGGAACTGATATTCTTTTCCGGCAGCCAGCTTAAGCTTAACGGCAAAGCTCCCGTCCTTCTCATGCGTAAGCGGTGTCTCCGTGCTGGACCAGCTGTTGAAGTCACCGGCAATAGTTACAGACTGCGCACCGTGGGCCGCTTCCTTTGAAACAGAAAAAGTGACGGTGCAAGTGCTCTTATCCTTGGAATAACTTTTTTTCAAAGCCATACAAAAAAACTCCTTATTGTTCTCTGAACTTTTATTCAGTTTTTAATAGTCTATAACAAAACAAAAAAATAGTAAAGCCCTAGTTTGATACAAAAGCTTCACTTTTGCATCAAACCAGCGGGAACCTTCACATTCCGGCCTTACGGAAGGCAGAACCGGACGGGGGAATCCTGCCCGTCATTCCGGCAGGGAGAAACTTTCGGGAAGAAGCTCGGCAAGTGTCCTCACCTTGTATTCCGTCCGGCTTTTAGGAAGTATGACGAGGAATTCAGGACCGCAGAATTCAGCCAGGACCTGACGGCAGACCCCGCACGGAGGGCAGTAGCCCACAACATTCCCCTCATGGCCTCCGACGACCACTATGGCCCTGAAGTCCCGCACACCTTCGCTGACAGCCTTGAACACGGCCGTCCGCTCCGCGCAGTTGCTTGGCCCGTAGGCAGCGTTCTCTACGTTGCAGCCGCCCCATACCCTGCCGTCCGCCGAAAGCAGGGCAGCCCCCACCTTCCAGTGCGAGTAAGGTGTATAAGCGAAGTCCATCATGGACCACGCCTTGTCCATCATCTGCCCGAGGGGCAGCCCCTCAAGAAGGGTCTTCTTCTCATTCTCGTCCATACGAACACGGCCTCCGCTGCCAGCCCTAGTTTCCGGCAAGCCTGGTCTGGCACTCCCTGTAGAGGGCCGCAGTCTTGTCCACTATGTCCTGCGGGATCGTCTTTATGTCCGCGGAACCCGCAAGATTGTTGTCCTTGAGCCAGTCGCGGACGAACTGCTTGTCATAGCTGGCAGGGGAACTGCCGACCTTATATGTGTCGCGGTTCCAGAAACGGCTGGAATCCGGGGTCAAAACCTCGTCCCCCAGGACAAGGCTGCCGTCCTCGTCCAGCCCGAACTCAAACTTCGTGTCCGCTATGATGATGCCCTTGGAATAGGCGTAATCGTAGCACCTCTTGTAAATTTCCAGCGCGGCCTTCTCTATCTTGCCACCCAGGTCCTCGCCCAGGTCTTTTTTCATCGCGTCCAAGGTCACGTTCACGTCATGCCCCTCGGCGGCCTTGGTGCTCGGCGTCACGAGCGGCTGGTCCAGCTTCTCCGCCTGCTGATATTCCCTGGCAAACTTGGTTCCCAGGAACGGCTCGCCCTTCTTGTAAGCCTCGTACATGCTTCCGAACATATAGCCACGGACGATGACCTCGTACGGAATCATCTTGAGCTTCTTGACCAGCATGGCCCGGCCCTCGAACTCCGGCTTCTGGAATTCAGCGGGCATATCATTCAGGTCGCTTGAGATATAATGGCTTTTCACCAGGTCCTTGGTATAACCGAACCAGAACTTGGACAGGGCATTCAGCACCTGGCCCTTGCCGGGAATCGTCACAGGAAGGATGACGTCAAAGGCGGAGATTCTGTCCGTCGTCACTATGACCATCCTGCCGTCCTCAAGGTCGTAAACCTCGCGGACCTTGCCGCTTATAATCTTCTTCATAGCTTACCTCGCCCCTCCATTCTATACTTTTGCCCTTCCAATGTCAAAGCGTCCGGGAGGCAGGACAACGCAGGCATTTGGCTATGGCGGCTGATGCAGGCCGGACCAAGCCGCCTATCGGCTCCATGGGGGGGGGCTTTGCACGCGCGAGCATCGCAGGTCACCAGGCGGGCCACCTATCTCTTGAGGGTTCTAGCGCTGGCGGGCCAAGCCCATCTCGCGCATCCGCTTCTTGTCCTCGTACATCCGCTGGTCGGCGCGGTTGTATATTTCCTGGAAGTCCTGTCCCTTGTCCCATTCCGTCAGGCCTATGGCGCAGCTGCAGCCTTTGCGGTCAAGCTCGGCACGTATTTTCCCGATTACGGACCGCACCGTATCCATGTCGGTCCTGCAGAAGAGGGCGAGGAACTCGTCGCCGCCCATACGGTACAGGTAGCTGTGGCCCGGCAGGGCGTCACGTATGCTGTCAGACAGGGCAATGATGGCCCGGTCGCCCGCGGCATGCCCCTGCGTATCATTGATAAGCTTCAGGTTATTCATGTCAAACTCGCAGAGCGCGGTGACGTCCGTGACCTTCCGCCTGCTCATGTCAGCGAAAAAACTCATGCGGTTCAGCACGCCGGTAAGGGTGTCGCGCTTGTAATGCTCCATGTGCAGGTACAAGTAATAGAAGGTCAGCACGAGAGACACCGAGCTTATGAAGATGCCCCGGGTCTTGAGAACGATTTCCGACGTAACGGCCACCAGCACGGTTCCGAGCGCGACGATGAGGAT
>CAMNGY010000158.1 GCA_946538795.1 uncultured Treponema sp. | reverse complement strand
ATAAAGTTCTATAAGAAAGCAGGCGATAGTCCGGCCTACATAAAGGCAAGCGTGTATGGCATTCCCGCCTCTGACGGAAAGACCACGAAAATTTACACGATATTCCAGGACGTGAGCGACTACCTCAAGAACGAGGAGCTTCTCAGGGCCGAGAACGAGAGGGTCAGGGAACTGAAGAGACGGGAAGACGACCTTTCCGAGCTAAAGAACAAGGAGCTGGAGCTTTTCCAGAAGCACAAGGCCGCACTGGATTCCCTGGAATTCATTCTCTGGGAAATGGATCTGTATGCCGGCACTACGATTCCAATAGACTCTCCCTTCTTCGAGCGTTGCCGCAAGCTTTACGATCTGCCCAAGGACAACGCAGATGTCCCCGGCTACTTGTATGAGCTTCTGGACGAAAGCAACAAGATTCGGGTCAAGAAGATGTTCACTGTCCTACGGCAGGGACGGCTCTTCAAGATGGATCTGAGGATCCCACTTGGCAAAGACGGGGTGGAGCGCGTCATGCGCATCTCGGCGACCCCCTCCAAAAGCTCCGCCGGGGACTGGGACAGCGCGATAGCAACCTCCTATGACATAACGGACCAGATTGTAAAGACGGGTGACTATGAGCAGGAGCTTGCATACTTCCACCTTGCCCGCAACAGCGGCATCCTCATGTCAACCCATGCAAACCTGTCGCTGAACACCCTCCTGGAGACCGTCCCGGCGATTCCCCAATCCGCCAAGGCCATGACCTATGATGAGATTGTGAGCCGCGGAAACGGATTCAGAGGTGCGGAAGCCAATGGGGTTCCAGTAAAGGAACTGTTTAACCGCGCCAGCCTTCTGAAAGAGTGGACCGCGGGCAAAACCAAATTCTCACGCATAATGCGCTACAAGGGCGAGAAGCAAATCCAGTGGGTCAAGACAGACTTCCGCCTGCAGGAGAACCCCAACACCAAAGACATAGAATTCTTCTGCTACGTCAACGACGTGACAAAGGATGAGCTGATGTCCCGGCTCCTGAACAGGCTGAGCGACGTTGTATACGAGTTCATCGCCATCATAAACCCCAGCGAAAAAACAATCTGCTTCATCGGCTCCCCGGATTACGAGGACCTGAAGTACATAGACTACGACCAGTACGTGGACAGCGAGATTGAGCGGCACCTCCTTCCCATAGACGCCAACCACTCCCGCGAGCAGTATGAGATAGAGAACATACAGAATGAGCTTGCCAGGGATTCACACTACTCCAATATCATCCCCTGGAGGAACCTGGACGGAGAGCCGATCAAAAAAATGGCCCAGTACTTCTACCTGGATCCCGCCAAGGAACTTATCCTGTGCTGCGTAACCGATGTCACCGAGCAGTACAGGCAGGAGCAGATACGGCTGCAGGAAGTCGAGGACGCGCTCAGGCGGGCAGACGTCGCCAACCGCGCAAAGAGCGAGTTCGTCTCCCGCATAAGCCATGACATCCGCACTCCGATTGGGGCAGTCCTGAACCTGACCCAGTTCGCCGAAGAAGACATAGACAAGAAGGACAAGCTCGCGGATGACCTTGCCAAGATAAAGACCTCCGGCCGCTTCCTCCTCTCTCTGATAAACGATGTGCTGGACATATCCAAGATAGATTCAGGCAAGATAGAGCTTGTCCCCGAGCCGTGCTCGTATGCCGGGTTCATCGAGGAAATAAGCAGCCTCCTTGAGTCCATGTGCTGCGACAAGGGCCTTGACTGCGTTATAAACGCCGCCCCTCCTGTCGAGAAAGCTTTCATGGCAGACAAGGTGCGTCTGAACCAGGTTACGCTGAACCTGCTGTCCAATTCCGTCAAGTACACTCCGGCCGGAGGAGCCGTCAGCTTCTTCGTCGATCAGGAGAGGCTTCCGGGCGGAAAGGTCTCCATGCATATATGTGTCGCCGACAACGGAATCGGCATGACGGAAGAATTCCAGCGCAAGATGTTCGACGAATTCACGCAGGACAGCAAGAACCCCCTGCGCGACAAGACGACTCCGGGAACGGGTCTGGGGCTTTCCATCGTGAACAAGATGGTCCAGCTGATGGGCGGCCAGATAAAGGTAGAGAGCGAGGTCGGCAAGGGAAGTTCCTTCCTGATAAGCATACCCATGAAGGTTGCTGATGAAAAGGACGTCAAGGATTCCTCAAAGAAAAAGACAGACGCAGGTACTGCCCCCATTCAGGCTTCGGTGCTGCTAGCCGAAGACAACGTTATAAACACCGAGATTGCCTTACGTATTTTCGACAAGATGGGAGTGACCGTAGACCATGCAGAGAACGGGGAAGAAGCCCTTAAGATGTTCTCCGCCTCAGAGGCCGGGCATTACGACGCCATATTCATGGACATCCAGATGCCCCGGATGGACGGATATGCGGCGACCCGGGCAATCCGGGCCTTGGACAGGCAGGATGCGGTGGAAATTCCCATCGTCGCAATGACCGCAAATGCCTTTGCGGATGCCGTACAGAAGGCCAAGGACGCGGGGATGGACGAGTACGTGACAAAGCCCCTCGACCCCGACAAACTGAGGGAAATACTGATTGAGCTGCTGCAAAAGGGAGCTTGCTAGGCCTGGTCGGCAGGCAGCCGCGCAAAAGGTATGCGGGGCAGTTTCAGAAGCGACCGGCTTCTGAAACAAGCCCATGCCAGCAAAAGCTCTCAGGTCCAATCATGATGCTCCGCTGAAACGCTCCAGAACTTTCTTGTTGCCGGCCTTCTCTATCAGAACCAGGTGGTCGCCCGCGCTCAGGATCGTGTTTCCACCAGGAATCTCGTAGTCCTCGCAGCCTATCTTCTTTACCAGAAGGAGAAGATATTCTCCGGGACGCGCTATGTCCTTAAGGGCCTTGCCCAAATACCTGCTTGTTGACGGCAGATCGCATTCCACAAGCTCGAACGCCCCGTTTGACACCGTATGTATTCCGGTGACGTTCTTGCCGTGCAGGTGGCTCATAATCGAATCAACTATGGTGTCCCTGAGGGGGATGGGAACCTCTACGCCCAGCTTGCGGGCAATGTCGGCGAACTGGGACTGCGCAACCAGCGCTATGGATTTCCCGACTCCCAGGGACTCCATATAGGCTGAGATTATCATGTTCATCTCATGATTGTGTGTCGCCGCAATGAGCAGGTCAAATTTGTCCAGCCCCTCTTCCCTGACCATGCTTTCGTCCGTAATGTCCCCGTACAGGACCTTTGCCGTGGGGAATTTCTCGCAGGCTTCCTTGCACCTTTCCTTGTTGCTGTCCACTATCACGAAATTCGCGACACCGCTTTTCTGCTGGCTGTCGAACAGCTTCTTGTAGAAGGGTTTCCGGTTCTTTTCTATCAGGTGGTCAGCGACCTTCGTACCTATCCTGCCGGCCCCGACCATCAATATCTTACGCAGCTTGTCGGCCTTCGCCCCGCAGAGCGGAAGCAGGCGGGGCAGGTTAGCTGTCTCCGTCAGGATGCCTATCCTGTCGCCGGCCTTGAGGACGGAATCTCCGAACGGGAGTGATGAGGAGCCGCCGCTCTCCACGAAGACTATGATGAACTTAAAATCCGCAAGCTTCCTGAGATCCTTCAACGCCACGGAGTCAAACGCGCTGCCTTTTTCGACCTGGAGGGCGGCCAGCTCAAATTTGCTTCCGAAGGTCACTATATCGCTGACAGCCCCGTGCTCCACGGCCTTGACGATGGCCTCCGCCGCCTCTATGTCAGGGTGGATCATGAAGTCTATGCCGTAAAGGGGCCTGTGCTTTCCTGAGAAGGTATCCGCATGCTTCTTCGCGGCCTCGCTCGTGTTGACGTAGTAAGAATAGTTCCTTACGCGGGCTATCTTGAGCAGGGACGGGTACACCGAGTCAACCATAGAACAGGTTATCATGTTTATCTCGTCATCCTCGGTCAGCGTGACAAGCGCGTCCGCACGGGCTATACCCGCGTCCTCAAGGGTCTCCAGATTGTTGCCGTCGGCCTTTACAAGCTTGCAGTCCAGGAGGTTCCCCGCATGGCGTATAGTGTCCTCGTCGTTGTCTATCAGCACGACATTGTTCTGTTCGTTGATGAGCCTCTTGGCAAGCTGCACTCCTGTAAAGCCAGCCCCGATTATAACGATGTTCATATCCTGCAATTATAAAGGATATGGGGACAAGTTTAAAGAGGGCCTGCCGGGGGCTGCCGGGGCAGGGCGGAGCAGGGCCTGCCGGGGGCTGGAACATGCCGGAGGCCGGTGCAGGGCCGGGCAGCTGCTTTTCGGATGCCCGTCGCTTTTCTTATTGAACATTTTCTGGAAAAACGGTAAATTAGTGCTAAAGATTTCTATATATAGGAGTTCACTTTTATGGCAGATGTAAAGGTTGCTATCAATGGTTTCGGCCGCATTGGCCGCTTGGCTTTCCGCCAGATGTTCGGCGCGAAAGGCTACGAGGTTGTCGCTATCAACGACCTCACCAGCCCCACGATGCTTGCCCACCTCTTGAAGTATGACACCGCCCAGGGCGGATATGCCGGAAAGATCGGCGAGAAGAACCACACGGTCGAGGCTCACGACGGCGAGGGTGAGGACAACTACATCGTCGTTGACGGAAAGAAGATCGTCATCTACAAGTGCAAGGGACCCGATGCCGCCAACCTTCCCGCTTGGGGAAAGATGGGAATCGACGTCGTCCTCGAGTGCACGGGCTTCTACACCTCCAAGGCCAAGTCTGAGGAGCACATCAAGGCCGGTGCCCGCAAGGTCGTCATCTCCGCTCCTGCCGGAAATGACCTCCCGACGATCGTCTACAACGTCAACCACAAGACCCTGAAGTCTTCTGACACCGTCATCTCCGCCGCCAGCTGCACCACGAACTGCCTGGCTCCGATGGCCAAGGCCCTCAACGATGCCTTCCCGATCCAGAGCGGAATCATGAGCACCATCCACGCCTACACCGGCGACCAGATGATCCTTGACGGCCCCCAGCGCAAGGGC
>CAMNGY010000157.1 GCA_946538795.1 uncultured Treponema sp. | reverse complement strand
CAGAAATAAAAGGCTGAGGGCAAATCCGGGAATTTAGTTTTCCCGGAATTGCCCAGCTTCGGGACTTTCCCCGCCGGATGAATTTCTTGTCCGGCGGGGAATTCGATTATTTAAGGAAAGATTGGAAATGGCTGACAAACGTGACTATTATGAGGTCCTTGGACTGGACAGAAGTGCGGATAAGGAGGCTATAAAGAAAGCCTACAGAAAGCTTGCCATAAAGTACCACCCTGACCGCAATCCTGGCAACAAGGATGCTGAGGAGAAGTTCAAGGAGGCTACCGAGGCGTACGAGGTCCTCAGCGATGACCAGAAGAGACCTGTTTATGACCAGTACGGCTTTGCCGGCCTGGAAGGCATGGGTGGTGGCTCACAGGGGTACAGCCATGCTTTCCATGATTTCCAAGATATCTTCGGTTCCAGTGGCTTCGGGGACATCTTCGAGAACCTTTTCGGGGGTGGTTTCGGAGGCTTTGGTTCTTCACGCGGGCGGAACAACAACGATGGTCAGAGCCTGCGCTATGACCTGGAGCTGGACTTCAAGGATGCGGTGTTCGGAACAAAGAAGGACATACGTTTTTCGCACCGTGTCACCTGCTCGCATTGCAAGGGGACGGGCGGAGAGGCTGGTGCGAGCAGCAAGACCTGCCCGACTTGTGGCGGTATGGGGCAGGTGCGTCGTAGTTCTGGATTCTTCCAGGTGCAGCAGACCTGCCCGACCTGTGGCGGAAAGGGGACTGTCATAGATCATCCCTGCAAATACTGCCGGGGAAGCGGGACCGAGGAGAAGGATTCCATTGTCACAATTACGATTCCAGCCGGAGTTGACGACGGCAAAAGGATAACCATACCCAAGCAAGGGGATGCGGGGTCTAACGGCGGCAGGCCTGGAGATCTTATCATCGTTGTCCATATCCGTTCCGACCGTTGCTTTGAGAGGAGTGAGAGTGATCTTTACTGTGCGGTTCCAATAAGTTTCTCGCAGGCTGTGCTTGGGGCCGACATAAATGTCCCGACATTGGACAACAGGCGGATAACCCTTAAGATTCCGTCGGGCACAACTCATGGCAAGCTATTTCGCATTAAGAGCGAGGGGGTTCCCATTTCAAGCACGGGGAAGAAGGGGGACCTTTACGTCAAGGTGATGGTGCAGCTCCCGTCGCGCATTAGTTCTGAACAGAGAAAGCTGATGGAGGAATATGCCAGGCTTGAAGGAGCTACGACAAGTCCGAACTTGATGGAACTGTCCAGCCTGCGCTAAGCAAGAACTTGCTGCACGAGCAGGCCCTTGACCGAAAGGGCCTTTCTGTGCTATATTCTTAGCGTATGGCTGACAGTGTCGTTGCCTTGGCCCCCGCGAAAATAAACGTCGGGCTGAGCGTTTTTCCCAGAAGGGCTGACGGCTACCATGACATAGAGGGAATCTTTGCTACGGTTCCCCTGCACGACACTATTTCCGTATCGCATGCGGACGGAGATGGAGAATGTCTGGTTGACTGCTCCCTGATGGAATTACCAAAGGAGAACACTTTTACTGCCGCATACAAAGCTTTCTGCGTGCTGACCGGCATAGAATCTGGTGTCCACGTGACAGTGGACAAGAGAATTCCTTCCGGCGGTGGATTGGGGGGCGGATCCAGTGATGCTGCGTCTTTTATTCAATCCATTGACATGTTGTTTCACACGCATCTGACGGCTTTACAGCTGTACGGGCTTGCGCTTTCCGTAGGTAGCGATGTTCCGTTCTTCATGCATGCGTTGCTTGAAGCTGAAGAGGGAAAATCTTACGCTGCTTACGTCACTGGCAGGGGTGAGAACGTGGAGGCAATTCCGCCTAGGACGGATATGGATGTCCACCTGTTTTCGCCTGGCATTCAGGTTTCCACAAGGGAAGCCTATGCTTGGCTGGATGCCACTGCGAAACGTGGCCAGCTGCTGAATAACGCTTTTTCTGGAAGGAAAGCATGGCTGTCCGAATGGAAAAAGGATATGAGCGACTGGGGCTTTGTAAATGCTTTCACCGCTCCTGTCTGTGCCAGGCATGGTGAGATAGCCCGTGCTGTCGTCCGAATGCGGGAATCTGGAGCTGAGTTTGCGGATATGTCCGGTTCGGGGGCGACTGTGTTCGGTGTTTTTGGGGTGTGACCCCGATGAAATATTTTGGGACGTCGTCAAGTGGTAAGACAACGGCTTTTGGTGCCGTCATTCCGCAGGTTCGAATCCTGCCGTCCCAGCTTTCAATTCCTGAAGAAGGGAAAAGATTAAGGAGTTTTTTTGTTTTATGGAACAGTTTGTTGTCAATGCAAAAATCCGTAAGGAGACGGGAAAGAAGGCCGCCAAGGCCCTCCGCGCTACCGGTCGCATTCCAGCCATAGCCTACAATGAGAAGGGCGAGTCAACCATGCTCGATGTTGATGCCAATGAGTTTTCAAAAGCTTGGCGCAGCATAACCCCAACGACACTGATAAAACTCGTCATTGAGGGTCAGGAGAATCAGGCTTATATCCAGGATACTGAGTACGACATAATCAATGACAAGAACCTTCATGCGGACTTCCACATCGTGAGCGGTCAGAAGCCTGTTGTTGCCCGCCTGAAGATTCACTATTCAGGTACTCCTGCCGGAGTTCTCAAGGGAGGCTTCCTTGTAAAGCATGTTCCTGACGTAAAGCTGAAGGCTCTTCCTGCTGACATGCCGCAGTCTATCGTTGCCGATATCTCTAAGGTTGAGATCGGACAGAAGTTCACTGTCAAGGATCTTGGGCTGAGCGACAAGCTGACAATCCTGTCCAACCCCAATGATTTGGTTGTGACGATTGCACCTCCAAGGAAGTAGGTTGGTAAAACCGCTTTAAACGCCGGCTCCGACGCCGGCTTTTTTTATGGCCAATTTCATTCAGATTTTTGACTCACGTGTTTCGGATGGCTTGGTTTCTTGTGGCGTGGACTTGTCCGCGCCCTTGACGCTTGGGGTTGCGGTGAGTGGCGGAGCCGACTCTGTTTCTCTTCTTACGTCCTTGTCCCATATTGTTCCGTCCTGTTCCCGCCTGTTGGTTGTCACTGTGAACCACAATATACGGAGCGAGAAGGAGACTGGAGGAGACGCCTCTTTCGTTGAGTCTTACTGTACCGCACTTGGGTTGGAGTGTCATAGATATGATATAGCGCGTGGACAGATAAAGGATGCTGTCAGGAGAGAGGGACTCAGCCTTGAGGATGCGGCAAGAATGGCCCGCTATGAGTGTTTCGAGCGTTTTATGAGCGAATGTCATGTTGATTTCCTGGCCCTTGCCCATAACCGGGGTGATCAGCTGGAAACCATCTTGATGCGCTTTCTTGCGGGTGGGGACGTAGAGTCGCTTTCGGGAATCATGGATCGAAGGGACCGGTATGTGAGGCCGCTTCTGGGTATTCCTAGGGCTGACATTGAGCGTTACTTGGAAGAGCAGGGAATCCCTTTTCGAACGGACCTCACCAATTCCGATAACGGCCTTCTGAGGAACAGAATCCGGAACATCCTTGTTCCTTCGTTGGACGAGCATTTTTCAGGGTGGGATACGGCTCTTCTTTCCTTAGCTGAAAAGATGCGGAGCGCGGCTGGGGTGCTTAAGAAAGATCTTGTGGTTGCAAAGAAGCGATGCCGCTTCCGTCTGGAGGAAAATCGTGTTATTATGGACGGCGGGCAGTTTTTCAAGGAGGAGAAGGCCCTCCGTGTCAGGCTTCTGTTTGCCGCATCCTCCTGTATACCGGATTCCGGAACTGCTACGCGCATACCGTACTCTTTTTTTTCGCGTGTAGCAGGATTGTCGGCATCGGAGAACTGGACCCTGTCCTGCGCAGGGGTGCAGGTTTTTCTTTCCGAAGAGGGACTCTACGTTGAGCGGGAAATGCCGGCTCCTTCTGAGAGAGGCTTTTGCCTGCTGGTGTTGGAAGCTGGATCCTATGAGCTGGCCGGACTACATATATGCGTTTCTGGTGAGGGGCAGGGGGATGATAAGATTTCCCTCGCATGCGGGGCTTCTTCCCTCTTGCTGCCGGATATGCAATTTCCTTTTATCATACGGAGCAGGCAGCCTGGTGACAGTCTTTTAGCTGAAGGTGGTGCTTTTAGGTCCGTCGCTTCCGTGCTGGATGGATGGAAGTGTGCCGGTAAAAAGGACCTTATACCGCTTGTGCAGAGGTTGGATATGCCGGATCAACCTCTGTCCGCCATCTGGGGCGACCCGCTGGGATTTAAGAATTGGGTGGTAAAATATTAGAAAGTATTGTATAATGAGTGTATAATATATGTTGGAAAATTGTTATAGCTATAGATGCAAGCATTTTAAGGATTTATTTATGAAAACTAGACTCTTTGCGCTTTGTTTTTGTTTTGCTATGAGCGTTTCGCTCAGTTTTGCCCAAGAGGCAAGCAAAGGTTCTTCTGCCGTTTCCCTTGCCAACAGGAGGACCGCCCTCCGTTGCCTTGAGGCTGCCGGCAACTATGCCTCTCAGTCTGCCTGGAGTGCTGCGGCTTCACAGGCGCAGATGGGCTTGAGTTATGATGACAGCGTTTCGGATCTCTGGTATATATATGCGGTTTCGGTCCAGAAGGAGGGGGGAAGCAAGGCTCAGATCCTTCCCCTTGTTCAGAGGGCGCTGGACGTCGGAAACTGGGTGAATTATAACAGGGATAATTCCCGCATCCTCTACGCGGACATCCTTTCTGACACGGGAAGGAGCACGGAGGCGCTGCAGGTGCTGGATTCAAACCCGCCGGTATTCTCATCTTCTGCCGAATACATCCGGGCAAAGGCTTACTACAGGCTGGGAACCCCGGAATCATATACGGCTGCAAGAAACAAAATCTCAAATGCGAGGAGAATTTTTCCCGATGATACGCGTTTTCCTCAGCTGTTCTTTACCTACGAGATTCCATATAGCGAGGACGTGACTGTGAGACGCCTTGCCGACTCGTTTATCGGGCAGATAAAGCT
>CAMNGY010000156.1 GCA_946538795.1 uncultured Treponema sp. | reverse complement strand
GCGTTTCCCTCTTCGTGTCAGGCTGCAGGAACTGTTGCAAGGGCTGTTTTCAGAAAGAGACATGGAACTTCTGCTACGGTAGTATATTCACAAAGGATGTTGAGGACCACATACTGGCGGCCTTGGGGAAAACGTTCATCGCAGGTTTTTCCTTGTTGGGAGGCGAGCCGTTCGAGGAAGAGAACCAGGCTGTCCTTGCACCTTTCCTGGAGCGGGTCAGGCAGGCTTACCCGGAAAAGGACATCTGGTGCTTCACCGGCTACATATACGACAGGGACCTCAAGCCCTCCACGGGCCGCAAGCACACCGAGTTCACCGACAGGATGCTTTCCTGCATAGACGTACTGGTGGACGGACCTTTCATAGCGGAACAGAAGGACATAAGCCTGCGCTTCCGCGGATCGCGCAACCAGAGAATCCTGCGCCTGAAGGGCGGTGAAGTCATCGGTCCCTGGCAGGGTTAGTTTACTATAGCTGAGTATATTTCCCGGTCCAGCGCGTACAAGGTCAGTGTACTGCCTTTTGCAACGGAGTAGGGGAGCGTTATCTTGCCGCCGTCATGCTTGAACTTGGCCAGGGTGGTTGTTTTCCCTTCCTGGCTGCTGGCCTTGACCGTCATGGGGACGGGGTACGGGTACTCGCTGATGGATGCTGTCATTATGCCGGTGCAGGTTTCGTCCCCTTCTTTTGCCGGGGCGAAGGCGAAATCCGCCTTCACGTGGCTCCAGGCACCTACGGTCTTGCCTGCTTCGTCCTGACTGGTGACTGTCCCGGCCTTTTCTGTCGAAAAAGCCTCGTGGCTTGTAAAGTCAAAAATCACTTTGGATGATGATATTGTCTTAAGGGTCTCGGATACTTTCATCCCCGACAGGTCAGGAACCTGTGCGGTATCGTCTTCCATACCTTTGCTCACGATGAGCTGGAGCTTGGTCCAATCGGTGACAGGGCTTCCGGCAGCGGGGTTCTGGGCCAGAATTGTCCCGGCGGGGCTGCTGCTTTTTTTGTATACAGGATCCGCTGCGGTCACTTTCAGGTTGGGCAGCACGTCTTCCAAGTTCTTTCCTACCAAGTTATCAAGCCCGCTGCCTTCCTGACCTCGGCTTACGGTCAGCGTGACTCTCCTGTAGGCCTTTACTATGGCCCCTGGCGCAGGATCCTGCTCCAGTATTGTCAGGGCATCGTCCTCGTCAGTGTAGCGCAGCTGTATCTTGGCGTACAGCTCCTTCTGCTGCATTTCCAGCAGGGCGGTGGTCAGATCCTTACCTACCACATCCGGGACCATGACCTGCTCCTCGCCTTGCAGGCTGGCAAAGAAAACTGCGATGCATGCAACGACCGTGACAATGATTGTCAGTATCATGGTGAAGAAGAGGGGGGCACCCCCGTAGGCAAGGCCGTTGACCTGGTTTTTCAGGCTTCCTGCAATCTTGCTTCCAAAGTTGTCTTTATGTCCGCTTGCATTAGCGTCGTTACGGATGTCTTTCTCGTCCATATCTTTTTCCTTATCTATTGCTTTGTTGTCTGCTTGTCCGTTGATATTCCGCTATTCCAGCACGGAACCTATGAAGTTCCTGGTGCCGTTCATGAAGGACTTGTAGTCCATCGCTTTTTTTGCCTGCCACTGCAGTTCTGTTACCAGCAGGACTCCGTCCCCGGTTTGGATGAGGATTCCCCTCTGCTTGGAGTAGGACAGCACGGTTCCTGGTACTGCCCCGGTGTTCTGGGGGATGGACGTGTCCTGCGATGCGACCTTGCTGGCGGCGGCGGCCTTGAGGATCCTCAGTTGCGTTCCGTTCATGCTGGTGTAGCATCCCGGCCAGGGCGTGTAGGCCCTGATCTGCGCGTCTATCTGGAGTGCGCTGTTGCTCCAGTTTATGCGCCCGTCCTCTTTTTTTATGGTGGAGCAGTAGCTGGGCACTCCTTCCTGAGGCCTGGACGGGGGCAGTTCCCCTTCCTTTGCCACGTGGCGGAGCAGGGTCGTTATGGCTATTCCGCCGAAGAGGGCGGCCTTGCCCAGCAGCAGTTCCGCGGTCTCCGTGCCTGTAAGTCCCATCCGCTCCTCGTAGAGGACGTCTCCTTCATCTATTCCCAGCACCATCTTTTGCAGGGAAAAGCCTGTCTCGGTATCTTGGTTCAGTATGGCGGCGGGTACCGGCGTGGCTCCCCGGTACTTTGGCAGGAGGGATGGATGCAGGTTGACTACTCCGTACCTGAACATGGACAGGAATTTGGGACCCAGTATGTGCCCGTAGGCGAAGCAGACGAAGATGTCCGGTTTTATGGCGGAAATCTCGTTTCTGGCCTCTTCTTTGAGGTGTTCTGGTGTAAGGATTTTTATGTCGTCACCCCTCGCCCTGTTCCAGATTTCGGCATACTGGGCGACTTCGGTTGGGGTAAGGTCCTTATGCCTTCCCTTTGCGGACGGGGGGTTAGTCAGAACGGCGACAACCTTGTATGATTCCGCAGGGACAGAGGCGGACATTGCGCTGTCCTTAAGGATGAGCTCCAATGTCTTTGCGGATGCGGCGGGACTCCCGCCGTACAGCACTCGCAGCATCTGTCAGCCTTCCTTGTGGCCCTTTCTGGAGGCTTTCTTGGCGGCTTTCAGGGCTGCCCGCTCGGCTTTCTTCTTGAAGTTTTCTATGGTCTTGTTCTTGAATTCTTCATCTCCCCTGTCTATGTAGAGAATCCCGTTCAGATGGTCGTTCTCATGCTGGATTATGCGGGCAAGGAGGCCGGTCGCGTCGTTTATGGTGAAGCGCCTGCCCTTTTCGTTGAGCGCGGTGACGGAAATCATTGACGGCCTTTTTATGTTCTCGGAGACGCCGGGAATGGAAAGACATCCTTCCTCGTAGTCCGACAGGTCGCCGGAAGTTTTTATTATTTCGGGGTTGATGAAGACACGGTCCACCTCATCATCAGACCTCATAACGAAAAAGCGTTTTGCAATACCGACCTGCGGTGCGGCAAGCCCCACACCGTTAGCGCTCGTCATTGTCTGGAACATCTCGCTTATAGTCGCGCGAAGTTCGTCATTTATCTCGTTTACCTGGACCGGCTCGCATTTCTGCCTGAGTATGTCGTCCCCGATTTTATAAATCTTCATTTCTTTTATGCCCTTTGCTCATAGAAATCAATTAGTTGCTTCGAACGCCTTCAGCCGGAGATCCGCCGACCGGGCGTGCGCGACAAGCCCTTCTGCTTCGCCCAGGCACCTGGCGGCCCTGGCGGATGCCAAGGATCCTTTCTTGCCCGGTTCCGCACGGAGAGTCGTCACTGTCTTCAGGAACATCCTGACCGAAAGTCCGCCCGTGAAACGCGCGCTGCCGGAGGTCGGAAGAGTATGGTTAAGACCTGCCGCATAGTCGCCGAAAACCTCGGCCGCATTGTGGCCTATGAAAAGCGATCCGTAGTTGTGTACGAGCGATGCGATCCTGTCGCGTTCGGCCCCGTCGGCCATTGCAAGCTCAAGGTGCTCAGGTGCTTTCCTGTTGGCTATGGCTGCCGCCTCATCCAGGTCTTTCGTCAGTATTATCCTGCCAAAGCTTTCGATGGATGCAGATGCAGTCTGTTTTGTCGCAAGGGCCTCAAGCTGTCTGTCTATCTCGCTTGCAACTGCCTGCGCAAGGTTTTTGTCCGCTGTCGCAAGGACCGGCTGCGCGACGATGTCGTGCTCGGCTTGCGCAAGGAGGTCTGCCGCCACCCATTCCGGATTTGCGCTGGAGTCCGCTATGATGAATACTTCGGTGGGACCGGCCAGCATGTCTATACCCGCTGTTCCATAGATGAGTTTCTTTGCCTCGGCTACGAATTTGTTACCAGGTCCTACGATTACGTCAGATTTGGGTATGCTGCGAGTGCCGAACGCAAGTGCGGCGATTGCCTGGGATCCACCAAGGGCGTATGCCTTAGTGACGCCGCAGATGTAGGCTGCCGCCATGATGTTCTCGTCAGCGTAGGCCTTGCCTCCGCAGTAGGGCTTGCCTGGCTGGCCCAGTCCATTTTGGCTGGCGCTGTCCCTCTCGTCCGGGTGGACGCGGGGCGGAGTGCACAGGATGATTTCTTTTACTCCGGCGGCAACAGCCGGCGTTACGGTCATTATGACAGTTGAGACCAAGGGGAAGCGGCCGGCGGGAACGTATACGCCTGCCCGATCGACCGGGATGTTCTTTTGACCGGTATAGATGCCTTCCTCCAGCTCGGTCTCGAAATCGCCGAAGGATTCCTTCTGCTTCAGGGCGAAGCGAAGCGCAAGCTCATGGGAATAGCGGATGGATTCATACAGATCCGGCCGCTCTTTCTTCATCCTGTCTGCGGCCGCTTTTAGCTCTGTGCCGGGAATTTCGAATTCCGCCGGGTCGGCCACGTCAAATTTTGCCGTGTAGCGGTGCAGGGCTTCATCGCCGTTTGCCTTTACGTCCCTCAGGACGTCTTTCACCGCATCAAGGGAGTCTCCGAAGTTCCTCCCCTCGTAAAAACTTGCGTCTATGTCGCAGGCTCTCTCTATCTTAATCATAGCTGGGGCCATTATAACGAAAACGGGGCGGAATATCTATAGGTGCGGGGCTTTTTCGGGCCTTGCTTTCTGTTCTTTGCGGTTTTGACGTTAACGAAGCCTGGCTGTATTGCTTTTTCGGGCTTACATTCTGCCTGTCAGAAGTTGTTCCGTCCCAGGGGGCTGCCTATCCAGACGCCCTCGCTTCCCAGATAGTCGCGTTTTTCCCCGTCAACCAGGAACTGGACGCTTTCTACGGTGGGGAAAGCGGTGGCCGTGAATACGATTTGCTGCAGCTGGCCCCGCGTCCCTTCTATGCCGTACTGGTTGAATTCAAATTCGCTGGAGAAGTTCAGCGTGGCTACTCCGGTTGAGACTGATGCGCCCAGAAGCCGTGTCCCGGTGGAAACCAGGGTCCGGCAGCCTTTCGCCTCTTCTTCGGCGGAAGGCCCTGAGATGAGCGCGTTTATGGAATCGTAAAGCGGACTGCTCGTCTTGGGCATGCTGCGGGTTACTTCCGTCCTGACCACGGAACCGTTGCTGTTTATGCTCA
>CAMNGY010000155.1 GCA_946538795.1 uncultured Treponema sp. | reverse complement strand
GACGGTCAGATTCTCATTCCTGACGAAATAATCACTGCTGGCAGCAAGATCCTGAAGATGGGAACAAACGCGGCTTTCCCGCCGTTCGAGTACATAGAAAGCTCGGAGCCGATCGGATTCGACATAACGCTGGGACAGATGATTGCCCGCGACTACCAGGCCAAGCTTCAGGTCGTGAACATGGAATTCGACTCGCTCATAGCCGCCTTGCAGTCCGGAGCAATAGACTTCATTGCGTCCGGCATGACGGCGACGGAAGAGAGGCGCAAGAACGTCGATTTTTCTGACAGCTACTTTTCAACGAATCAGGTCATAATAGTACGCAAGTAAACCGGAATGTGGCAGTCTTTCTATGACACGATGATAGCGAAGGGACGCTGGCGGCTCGTCCCTCAGGGGCTGGGAACGACGCTCCTCATTTCTCTTTGCGCGGTGGCCATCGGCTCGGTTCTGGGATGTGCGTTTGCCCTGTGCAAAATTTCCAAGAAGAAGCCGCTCGTCGTGATAGCCAACATCTATACGACCGTTATACGCGGTATACCTATGGCGACACAGCTGATGATTTTCTATTTCGTCATATTCTCGCCTATAGGAGTGAAAAACGCTGTCCTTGTCGCAATCATCTCGTTCGGCATAAATTCCGGGGCCTACTGCACTGAGATTTTCCGTGCCGGCATTCAGGGCGTGGATGCCGGACAGATGGAGGCGGGCCGTTCGCTCGGCCTCAACTGGTCTCAGACCATGATGAAAATCATAATGCCGCAGGCATTCCGTACGATATTGCCGACATTCACAAGCGAGTTCATCGCCCTCATCAAGGAAACATCGGTCGCCAGCTTTATTGCCGTCATGGACTTGCAGAAGTCATGCGACAATATCAGGAACGCTACCTACAACGCATGGATTCCCCTGCTTTGCTGTGCGGCAATATATCTTATGCTTACGGTAGGGCTGACCAAGCTCTTCTCCGTATTCGAAAAAAGGCTGGCGAAAAGTGATAGAAGTTAAGCAGCTGGTAAAACGTTTCGGCAATCTGACCATACTGAACGGAATCAGCGAGACGATTTGCGACGGTGAGAAAATAGTCATAATCGGCCCGTCCGGCGCGGGCAAGTCAACCTTCCTGCGCTGCCTGAACCTGCTGGAAAAACCGGACAGCGGGAGCATTGTCTTTGACGGGAAGGACATCACGGCGAAAGACACCGACATAAACAAAGTCCGCCAGAAGATGAACATGGTGTTCCAGCACTTCAATCTTTTTCCCCACCTGACGGTCATGCAGAACATAACGCTGGCACCGGTCACGCTCAAGCTGAAGGGGGAGGAGGAAGCGAAGGAGAATGCACTTGCCCTGCTCTCGCGGATTGGTCTTGCGGACAAGGCTGACGCATACCCCTCATCGCTTTCCGGCGGTCAGAAGCAACGGATCGCCATTGTCCGCTCGCTTGCAATGAATCCCAAAGCCATTCTGTTTGACGAGCCGACGAGCGCGCTGGATCCGGAGATGGTAGGCGAGGTTCTTGCCCTCATGAAAGATCTGGCAAAGGAAGGAATGACGATGATTGTTGTTACCCACGAGATGGGCTTCGCGCGGGAAGTGGCTACCCGTGTCCTCTTTATGGACGGGGGACTCATTGCCGAAAGCGGCAGCCCCAGTGATATATTCCAGTCCCCAAAGTCAGACCGGCTCAAACAGTTCCTGAACGCAGTCCTGTGATGCCCGGCGTCCGGGCTGGTCCGGGGCGTGCGGGCTGGCTTTTCTGGCCCGTGTGCCAAAAATAGGGCCGCCGCACCCTCCGTTATCCGTTATAACGGAGGGGACGCTTGGCCGGATGATTGGGGCGGCAGAATGCCTCTTAGTCCGAGAAGCGGACTTCCTGCCAGACGTTGTTGTATTTGTCCAGCCCCTCTCCTAGATCCATCTTGAGCGTACAGTTGTCCATCTCGCTTGCCTCATACATCGGCGTGGTCTTCATGTACTGCTGGGCAGACGGGTTGACGAAGCAGGGGAAACGGAAGTAGTCCAGGAACATGGCGTAGATTTCCGGCCTGTGGATGAAGTTGATGAAATCGTTCGCGCTCGCATAGTGCTGGCTGTCCTTCAGTATGCAGAGGGAATCCAGGTATGCGGGGCCGCCTTCCGCAGGGATGAAGAAGTCTATGGTGTCGGCCTGCTTGTCCTCGCTGACCTCGCCGTAAATGACTTCGGCATAACCCTGGCAGAGCCAGAAGTCACCGGACGCAAAGGACTTGCCAAAGCTTTCCGCATCAAACTTGACCAAGTTTGGTTTCCATTTGGCCACGATGAGCTGCTTCGCTTCCTCTAGCTGCGCCTCGTCAAGGGTGTTCACATCATAGCCCAGGCTTACAAGGGCATCTCCTATGACTTCCCGCATGTCGTCCATCATTGTCGCATGGCCGGCAAAGCGTTTGTCGGCGAAAATGCTCCAGTCGCGCGCATACCCCCCTTCGGGGACCTTGGTTTTGTTTACGGAGATGCCTGCCGCCCCGAAGTAGTAGGGGACGCAGTATTTCATGTCCGGGTCATAAGTCGCCTTCTCAAGCACCTTGGGGTTGATGTTGCCCTTGTTCGTGAACTTGGACTGGTCTATCTCGCGGAGCATCCCCTGCTTGATCATTATGGAGCTGTAGTCCTGGGAAGGGACCACGATGTCGTAGCCCTTGCCGCCGCCAGCGCGAAGCTTTGCATACATCTCCTCGTTGGATGCATACTCGTCGATCGTGACATCTATGCCGAACTCCTGCTCGAACTGCTTTACTGCATCCTCGGGCGTATAGTAGGTCCAGGTATAGATGTTCAGCTTCTTGTCATCTTTCTGTACGGCCTCCCCGCCCTTAGAGCAGGAAGAGAAGCAGGCTGTGCCCGCCAGGAACAAGGCGGACAGGGCCGCCATGCCGCAGATGTTTTTCTCAAAACGCATAATAGCATTTCCTCCATCAATATCAGTATCAGTTTTAGTGTGATGCGGCGAAGCCTTTCAGTCCCTTGCGAAGCAGGAAGGTAATCGCGCAGATTACGAGAATCAGTACGAACGACAGCGAGTTTATTACCGGGCTGACGCCGAAACGGATCATTGAGTAGACGTAGAGCGGCAGCGTCGTGCTGCCCGGTCCGGAAACCAGCGAGGTTATGACGTAATCTTCCAGCGACATAGTGACGCTCACCATGAAGCCAGACACGACGCCCGGCATGATTGCCGGGATGATGACGAGCAGGAGTGTCTGCCGCTCGTTTGCCCCCAGGTCATGGCTCGCTTCGATTATAGTGTAGTCAAACTCGTCAATCCTCGCGCTGACCATCAGGTACACGAACGGCAGGCAGAAAGTCGTATGCGCGATGAATATGGAGAAGAGCCCGAGCGAGAGTTTGACCCCGCTGAAGAAAATCAAAAGGGAAACACCCATGATAACTTCGGGAAGTACCATCGGAAGGAAGCTCATAGTCTGTATGTAGCCCCTGCCACGGAATTTGTACCAGCCCACACCGATTGCGGCCAGCGTCCCCAGCACCGTAGCGACGACCGAAGAGGCCACCGCTATGACCAGGCTGTTGTACAGGGCGTGCCAGAGGTCACCAGAACCAAGGAAAAGCTTCTCGTACCAGATGAACGATACGCGGGTGAACTCTGTGTCCTTGCTCTCGTTGAACGAATAGAAGGTGATGACAAAAAGGGGCAGGAAGAGGAAAACGAGCGACAGGACCAGGACGACCTTTGAGAAGCTTATCGTCGGGTTGTACATCTTCCAGCGTTTTTTCGCATGGCGGGAAGATTCCGACGGGCGGCGTGCCTTGAGGTATAGGGAGAAGGGGTTTGAGAACAGCCACCTCATTTTGCGGCCCCCTCGGCAAGGCTCTTCGCGAAAATCCGGGCGGTTCCGGTCGAATTCGTGTCTTCCTTAGACGAAACCTTCTTCAAGTCGGCCTCCTTCTTGTTTGACACGAGCATCCAGAGGATTGCCAGCATGGAAAGCAGCGTTATCATGACGCTGAACGCGGAGGCGAGCGGCCAGTTGCGCACCTTCTGCACCTGGTCCACGACGAGCGTTCCCAGCATGTAGGAATCTTTTCCGCCTACCATCTGGGGTACGGTATAGGATCCGAAAATCGGAATGAACGTGAAAATCAGCGCGCTTATAATGCCGCTCCTGATGTTGGGAATGAGGACCAGGAACATGGACTTGATCTTTGTGGAGCCAAGGTCACGGGCAGCTTCCAGCAGGGTGAAGTCAAACCGGTCCACTGCCGTGAAAACAGGCAGTATTGCGTATGGCAGGTACATGTAGATGCTGACCAGAATGACGGCGGTCTGCGTGAACATGAACTTGTGGGGGACAAACGGAATCCCGTCATGCAGGATTTTCCCGTGCACGACGGAATGAATTCCCCTCAGGATGGAGTTGAGCATTCCGTTGTCGCCCAATATCGTCATCCATGCGAATATGCGGATGAGGGAGTTTGTCAGGAAGGGGATGATGACCAGGATGAGCAGCAGGGTCTGGTGCCGGCTTTTTGCCATCGCATAGCCGCAGGGCAGGGCAATGGCAATCGTCACGGCAGTGGAGATGACCGCTATCCAGAGCGTCCGCAGGAAGATCATACCGTAGGCAGGGGTAAACATCTGCGAGTATGCCTTCAGGCTGAATTCCCTGACGACTCCTCCGTAGACGTCCCTCTTCAGGAAGGAGTAGACCACGATAATCAGGAGCGGTGCCGCAAAGAACACCGAGAACCACAGGCCCATAGGCCAGGCGTAGACAGGGCCGGGGTTTGCCTTCTTGTACTTGACGCTCTTGTCCGTCATTTGTTGATGTCCTCGACGATGTAACCGTCATTGGCGGCCCAGGAGACGTAGACCGTGTCCTTCCACTGAATTTCCGGCCCGTCGTCCAGGTAGTTCACGTGCTGCTTGAACACCTTGATTATGGAGCCGTTTTCCAGGCGCACGTAGAACTTGGACTGGAATCCCGTGTACACGGGCTCCTCGACAACGCCCTTGAACACGTTTATGTCCTTCCTTCCGTGCAGGTCCGGTTCGTCCA
>CAMNGY010000154.1 GCA_946538795.1 uncultured Treponema sp. | reverse complement strand
CGGTCTTTTCCGCACTAGCCCGTCCATGGATCAGTTCGGGGACTATACCGTTACGGAGATCTGCCAGGATTTGGACGGCAACTTCTGGGTGGGCACGGACACGGCCGGGCTGGTGAAGATAACGGACGGGAAGGCTGTCCCCGTGCACACGGGAACCATGCTGGACGACACCCCTGTCAGCGCGATTTACCAGGACAAGGACGGGACTATATGGTTCGGCACGGAGTCGGGCCTTGCCGTCTACAGCGAAGGCAAGTTCACCGTCTGCAACAAGGAGGGCGTGCAGAAGGCCAAGATAAACAGGATCATCTCGGACCGCGAGGGCAACATCTGGATTGCCACTGACAGGAACGGCGTGGGCAAGATGACCAGGAGCCGCTTCAAGATGTTCAGGACGGGGGTCACGTCCAACGCGATTGCGGAAGGCAAGGACGGCAGGGTCTGGGTAGGCACGGACGAGGGCGTGGACTGCTACGTGGACGGGCAGCCCGAGACGAACGTCCTGACCGAATACACAAAGGATATACGTGTCCGTCACGTGGGGGTGACGGAGGACGGGGACATACTGGTCAGCTGCTACAGGAAGCCCGGCCAGCTGCGCTACAATCCAGCCAGCGGCAAAATCAGCAGCTGGAGCACGGACGAGGGGCTTGCCGGCAACAAGGTCCGGGTCGCCCTGGAGGGGCGGCAGGGCGAGCTGTACGTCGGCACCACCACAGGCCTGAGCATAATCCACAAGGACGGCCGCATCTCCAACTTCAAGCAGCTGGACGGGCTTGAGAACGAGTATGTCATGTGCCTGTACCTGGACAAGAACGACATGCTCTGGATAGGCACGGATGGAGGCGGCGTGTACCTTATGAGGAACGAGAGGCTTCTTGGCAAGGTGACGACCGAGAACGGCCTTGCGGGCAACGTCGTGTTCAAGGTCTCGCAGGACGACCGGGGAGCTTACTGGATATGCTCCGGCAGTGGCCTGGCCTGTTGTCCGGCCTATGACAGCATCTTGGAGAGGATGCCCGTCCTCTTCGAGACGATCAGGGCCGAGCAGGGGCTTGGCACCGATTCGGTTTTCCAGCTTTTGCCCGATGGCCGGGGAAACGTGTGGATGACCAGTAACTACGGGGTTTCGTCGATTGCCGTTGAGGACCTGGTGGAAGTGGCCGGTGGCAGGCAGGAAGAGCTGGTGCCCAAGTTCTACAATAAGAACGACGGACTGGATTCGGACGGTGCCACGTCTACGGCCGTGAGCATCTGCGACAGCGACGGCCGCCTCTGGTTCCCCATGGTTGACGGGGTTGCGGTATATAATCCCGTCAAGGTCAAGGGCAGCCAGATCATGCCCCTTGTCTGCATAGAGAGCATCAAGGTTGACACGGTGGAGCACAAGGACTTCTCCAGTGTCATAGAGCTGAAGCCTGGCACCAAGCGGGTTGACATAAAATACACGGGCCTCAGCTTTGACGCGCCGGAGAGGATCCTGTTCACCCACCAGCTGACCGGTTTTGAGGACGAGCTTTCAGTGCCGAATACCAGCAGGACGGTGTCTTACACTAACTTGCGGCCGGGCAAGCACACCTTCCTGGTTTATGCGATAAACGGGGACGGAAATGTTTCCGACAAGGCCCAGACCATGCTCTTCGTGCAGAAGCCCTACATCTGGCAGACAACGTGGTTCTGGATTGCCGTGGCCATAATAACTCTGACGGCCATCTTCACGGCAATCTATCTGAAGGAGCGGAGGATGGTCCGGGAGAACCTGAGGCTGGAGGGCCTGGTCAAGGAGCGGACCAATGAGCTTGCCGTTGAGAAGGAGAAGTCCGACTCCCTGCTCCGTGCCATCCTGCCCGACAAGATTGCCGAGGAGCTGAAGGACAACATTCATGCGATAGGTGAGAACTTTGACGACGTGACGATGCTCTTCTCCGACATAGTGAGCTTCACCACGGTCTCCAGCAATCATACCGCGTCCGAAATCGTAGCCGCGCTGAACGACTTGTTCAGCCGCTTTGACGAGAGGGCCAAGAGGATGGGCGTTGAGAAGATAAAGACGATCGGGGACGCGTACATGGCGGGCTGCGGCCTTCCGTCGCCCAACGCGGACCACGCCCGCGTCATGGTGGAGTTTGCCAAGGGTATGTACGCCGATTTGAGTGATTACAACAAGACCGCCGCGATACGCTTCAACATCCGGGTGGGCCTTAACCGTGGGCCGGTCAGCGCGGGAGTGATAGGCAAGACGAAATTCGTGTACGACGTGTGGGGCAACACCGTGAACGTTGCCAGCCGCATGGAGTCCGCCGCCCAGCCCGGGGGAATACGGGTTTCGGCGGCCGTCTACGAGCGGCTTAAGGATTCCGATGTGAAATTCAGCGGGCCGATTGAGTGCGATATAAAGGGTAAGGGTCTTATGACAACCTACGATATAATCTTGGGAGATGACTGATGAAAAGGAATATTCAGGGAATTGCCACCGTGGCGGCACTGACGCTTCTTTTGGCAGGATGTTCCAAAAAGAAGGAGGTTTCCGTAGTCCGGGTGGGAATTCTTCATTCCCTTACCGGTGCTATGGCACAAAGCGAGATTCCGGTCAGCGAGGCCGAGCAGATGGCCATAGACGAGATAAATGCCAGCGGAGGCGTGCTGGGCAAGAAGATAGAGGTTGTCCTGCGGGACGGGGAGAGCGATCCGGAGTGCTTTGCCAGGAAGGCAAGGCAGCTTCTCACTGAGGACAAGGTCGCGACGATCTTCGGCTGCTGGACGTCGGCCTCGCGGAAAGAGGTGAAGAGGGTCCTGGAGGAGCCTGATATATTCGGCCTCCTGTGGTACCCCCTCCAGTACGAGGGGCTTGAGGCCAGCCCGAACATCATGTACATGGGAGCTGCGCCGAACCAGCAGGTTGTTCCCGCCGTGGAATTCTGCTACCAGAATTTCGGTGGCCGTATGTTCCTCATAGGGTCGGACTACGTTTTCCCCCGCACGGCGGGGTCCATAATAAAGGCTTACCTTCCGGTCCTTGGGGGGGAGTGCGTCGGCGAGACCTATGTGGACATGGAGTGCGAGGATTTCTATGATGTGATAAACCAGATAAAGGAAAAGAAGCCGGATGTGATAATGAATTCCCTGAACGGGGTGTCAAACATGGCTTTCTTCAATGCGTTGCGGAACGCCGGCATAAGCGCGGAGGATATTCCGGTGATGAGCTTTTCGGTGTCCGAGTCTGAGATAAACTATATAGGTGTGGATTTGCTGAAGGGTCACTACGTCGCGTGGAGCTACCTGCAGACCATCGCCTCCATGCAGAACCTGTCTTTTGTTTCCCGCTTCAGGAACCTCTTAGGAGGCAACGGCGTGATAGGCGATCCGATGGAGGCCGGTTACACCGCGGTATACCTGTGGGCGGCGGCCTGCGAGAAGGCGGGGACTTTCGATGTCGAGGAGGTCCGCATGGCGGCCAAGGGCTTGTCCTTTGACGCGCCGGAAGGGACTGTCACGATTGACGGTGAGAACCAGCACCTGAAGAAGCGGGTGCGGGTGGGAAGGGTGAACGAGGCCGGCCAGATTGACGAGGTGTGGCGTTCGAACGGCGTTGTAAAGCCTGACCCCTACATGAGCACCTACTCCTGGGCCAAGGGGCTTTGATTTGTGCGTGAGGCCGGGCCCTGCCTGACGCCGGCACTCGGCGGGCGGATTCGACGGCATGGCCTGACGCCGGCACTCGGTTGGCGGATTCGGCGGTGACCGGTGTCAGAGGCGGAAGCTCCGATGTACACCGCGGCCTTTCAGGACCGCAGCCTTACAGGACCGCGTCCACTGCGGCCTGAAGCTCTTCATCCGTTAGTTTTTCCGGGTATTTGGCCAGCACTTTTTCGTAGAAGGCGACCGTCCTCTTTCCGAAGACGTCCGGGGTGAAGTTGCGGGATATTTCGCGGCTTTTGCTGCTGAACCGCGCTCTTTTTTCCGCATCGGATGCCAGGTCCAGGATGTAGCCGTCCATTTCTTCGTCGCTGTCTGCCATGTAGCCGTTTTCCCCGGGGAAAATCGTGTCGGTGAAGCTTGAGTCCCGCCGTGCGACGATGGGCAGGCCGGACATGAGGGCTTCCAGCACCGTCATGGAATGCATTTCGGAAAGGGAAGCCGTGACGAATATGTCGCCTATCCCGTAATAATAGTGTACCTTCGTCCACGGCTCGTAGCCGGTGAAGATGATTCTGTCGGAGATGTCCCTGGCGCGCTTTTCCAGGTCCTGCAAGGCTCCGCCCGCACCCACGAACATGGCCTTTACATTGCTGTTCTTCTGGATGACCCGTATGAACGTGTCCAGCAGTTCTTCGACCCTTTTTTCTTCGACTACGCGGCCCAGGAAGAGCAGGACGACGTCATCGGGGGCTATGCCCCAGCTCTTGCGCAGGGATGCAAGCTCCTCCTCCGTGACGGGTTTCCTGATGAAGCTGTTTGAATCCAGCGCGTTGGGGATGATTGCCGACGGGGTGCCCGGCAGCATGAATGGTTCCTTGAAGTAGTCGTGGGCTTTCTCCGAGACGTTTATGAGCGCGTAGAATTTCTTGTACAGCCGCTTGACGGCTTTGCGGATCAGCTTCACCGGGATGAAGCGTCCCATGGGCAGGTAGTATTCGTAGAAATCCTCCCAGAGCGTATGCGTGGTCGCGATGACGGGGATGTGGAGCTTCTTCCCCGACAGCTTGGCCGCATGGGCTATGAGGAATTCGGTGTGCGAGTGTATTATCTGTATGTCGTGCTTTTTCAGGAACGGGATTATGATGTGCTCGAACGGGAAGCCTATGTACTGGTCCGGAATCTTCGCCGGTGTTGGGACGGAAAGGATCCTGAGTATGTCGGGGTCGTTGTCAATCTGCGGGTCGTGGTAATTGTGGGGCTTGACCGTGACGATGACGACATGGTGCCCCATTTCCGTGAGCACCTTGCGCAGCTGCAGCACGACGGTAACTATGCCGCTCTTGGTCGGTATGTAGGAATCCGTGAAAAGCGCGATGTTCATGCCCTGGATGATACAACATTGGGGCTGTTTTTTCAATAATCCGTTATTTCTTCTTGCGCCTTCACCGCAGCCAG
>CAMNGY010000153.1 GCA_946538795.1 uncultured Treponema sp. | reverse complement strand
CCAAGCAGGCGGGCGGTACCGGGATATACCTGGGCAAGCTGAACATGATACGGAACGCGACCCGGGAAGAGCACGAGGAGGAGGCCGCTGCCTCCACAAAGGAAATCCAGATAAAGATGGCCACCCTGCACGGGGGCAGCTACGATCCCGACCCCGGCGACAGCATCAGGATCCACCGGAAGGACGACTCCGGCCGCGTCAGCCACAAGGTACGGCTGATAAGGACTGACGAGAAGGGCCGCCGCTGGATAGACATCCCCGCCGGCTTCCAGGTGGGGGACGACGTTTACCTCCTGCAGACCAAGTCCATGTCCAAGCGCTACAAGCGCGTCCTGCCCGAGGATTTGTCTTCCTTCCGCAGCCAGCCCGGGGGCGAGCGGCTTCCCATACTGGACCTGACGTCCCTCCCCAAGGGCGGGCTTTCCTATTTCCCGGCGGGCCTGTACATCGCGGTCTCCACCACGCAGGACGCGCATATCGTCCAGACTGCGCGGCCGGCCCGCATAATCGTGGAGCTGAACAACGAAACCGAATACGACTTCCTGCACAAGGATTCCAAGGAGAAGCCCCTCTTTCCGACAGGGAGGAAGAACCTTTTCATCTCCCTGGACCCCTTCATGCCGGAAGGCATCATGGGGCATTTCAGGGACGTGATTTCGGTGCTCCTTGAGAACGGCTACACGAACTTCGTCGTGAACAACCTGGCCCAGCTGGAGCTGCTGCGGGGCAAGGGCTGCAACCTGATTGCGGGGCCCTACCTGTACAGCTTCAACCGTTGGTCCGCCAGCTTCCTGGAGAACCAGGACGTCATGGCCTTCCAGATGCCATACGAGAACAACGAGGCCAACTTGTGCAGGACGTTCGGGACCAGGGAAGAGCGGTCCCGCGTCCTCGTTCCCATATTCGCGTATCCCGTGCTCTTCCGCATGAGGTTCAAGCTGCCGGAAAGCTATGACTTCACCTTCTTCAGCGACAAGCAGGGCATTCCCTTCAAGGTGAACTCCACGCCGGACGGCTCCTTCGTCATGCCGGAGCTGCCCTTCAGCATCGTGGAGAAAAGCGAGCAGCTCAAGGCGGAAGGCTTTGACAGGCAGCTCTTGGACTTCACCAAGACCAAGGTAGGCAAGGGCGACATAAAGAACCTGATCAATTATATGTCACGCCGTGACCACGTGCCGGATTCGTCCCCCTTCAACTGGAAGGACGGCTTCTTTGACCAGGACAAGATGGACGCATACAAGGCCGCCGACGAGCGGAGGGCGAGGGAAGCGATGTACGGCACGCAGGCCTCTTCCGGCCCCAGGTCCGCTGTTAAGTCTGCCCCCAGAGGCGCGGCCAAGGCAGGGCCAAAAGCCGGGCCAAAGGCCGCAGGTGCCGGCCGGCCCGCCCCGAGGGGAAAGCCATCCCGCCGTCCGGGCAAGCCCCAGGCCAAGCGGCCGTCCGGCCATAAACGATGAAAGTCGCCGTCTATGTGAACCACCTTGAGCAGGAGTACCAGCTGGCCTTTTACAAGGCCTTCCAGAGCCGCGCGGCCCAGCTGGACCTGGATACGGTGTGCATACAGCAGGAACGGCTTGACGAGTTCAATCCGGAGGAGGGCCTGTGCCCTTCCTCCGCCTTCCTGTCCGTGGACGGTGCGGTGTTCCTGGCCTCCTCCCTGATGGACACGTCTGCCATCCCCCTGACGGAGGAACTGAGAAGCAAGTTCCCCGGCATCCCCCTCCTTTCGGCAGGAACATCCCTGCCGGGCATAAAGTCCGTCATGATACGGACCAAGGAATCCATGCGGCAGCTTATGTCCCACCTGCTTTACGACCACGGCTACAAGAAATTCGTCTACGTGGGCGGGCACGAGTGGCACAAGGACAACATCCTGCGCAAGGCCGTCTTCCGCCAGGCCATAGAGGATGCGGGCAAGGACGACCCCGAGATAAAGGCCGTGTACCTGAAGGCCGCTTTCACCGAATACAGCGGGATGCAGGCCCTTGAGGGCTACATCAAGGAGAACCCGGACGACATACCTGACGTGATTGTCTGCGCCAATGACACGACGGCCCTGGGCGTGCAGAAGGTTCTCCATGTCCAGGCGGATTCCCGCTGGCAGTCCTGTGCCCTGACCGGGTTCGACGACATTGCCGAGGCCGGCGAGGACGGGGCCAGGCTGACCACGATCCGGCAGCCGCTGGCCCTGCTGGGTGTCTTCGCGGCGGAAGCAATCTACAAGCTGATGGCGAAGGAGCATGTGGAGGATGTCATGAAGATAAGCTCCTCGCTGGTCATCAGGGAGTCATGCGGCTGCCCTCCCGTCGTTTCCCGCAGGTGGGACCCTTCCCCGCAGGGCAAGCTGGAAAGCTACATCTCGAAGATCCAGCACAACCAGATAAAGACAGAGCTTCTTGAGCGCTATGTCAGCCACTTCGGCCAGTCCCTCATACAGGCGGACAGCGTCGCGTCCGTCGTGGAGCAGGTGAAGTCCTTCCTTGCGGCCGTGGAGATACAGGACTTTTACATGCTCGTCTTCGATTCCGTTGACAGGCTTCCCGACACGGCCTCCCTGATTTACCAGAAGGAGGCGGGGGTAGAGAGCGTCTTCGGGACGGGCAAGGAGGTCAAGCTGAAGGAATTCTTCGCGTCCCCTTGCTTCAGCTCGCCCGGGAATTCCTGCCGCAGCGTGATGTACTACTTCATGTCCGGCCAGGAGCGGCTGGGCATGATGGTCTACAAGGACGACCCGCTGATTCACGCCCAGATGTGCAACTGCGGCATCTTCATAGCCGGGGCGCTGAACCGCATACGGACGCTGGAGAAAGAGAAGATGGCCAACCAGCTGCTTGAGGCTGAGGTCCAGAAGCGCACCGGCGAGCTGGTGCAGGAGGCCAGGAAGCGCATTGAGGTCGAGGCCCAGGTGCTCAAGATAGGCGAGCTGGAGCGCAAGAGGTTCAGCATGGACCTGCATGACGACATCTGCCAGAGGCTGGCCGGGATCTCCATGATGTGCGCGGGAATGGCGTCCCAGAACGAGAAGCTGGCCGAACTTTCGGGCCTCATTGACGAGACCCTGCGCCGCACCCGTCAGTACGCCCACGATTCCTTCCCCGTGGAGCTGAACGCGCTGGGGCTTGAGAAGGCGATAGAGAAGCTGTGCGATACGGCCCAGCGGCAAAGCTACGGGAACACGAAGCTTTCGTTCAGGTGGAAGCTGAAGGAGGGGCTGGGTCAGGGCGACGACAGGAACAGGGATGAGATAAACATCTACCGGATCGTGCAGGAGGCCCTGAACAACTCCCTTCGCCATGCGAAGGCAAGCCATATAGACGTTTCTGCATTTGAGGAGGGCGGAACTCAGATGCTCGTCATAAGGGACGACGGGACTGGCAATCCGGACATAGAGTATCCGTCTTCGCGCATGGATTCCGTGAAGACGGGGGTGGGCCTCCAGTCCATGCGCTACCGGGTTGACCAGCTGGGGGCCGTCCTTAGGATCAGCTCGTCCGTGGAAGCCGGGACTTCCGTGACGGTCAGCTGGAAGAAGGCGTAGGGCCTCTGTTTTGCGGCGGCCAGTGGCTTGGGCGGGGCGGGCCTGCTTGTGATGTCGGGCGGCCCTTGCGGCGGTCCAGAGGCCAGGCTCAAAGAGGCCCGGCCCGAGTGTTGGTCGCCGGCCCTTGTGCCGGCCAGTTCCCGCAAAGATTGGCCAGTTCCCGCCTAGAATCCCGACCTTCCCATGAAGCTGCGGGCCAGGGTAAGGCGGTCTATGTACTCAAGGTCACCGCCGACTGGAAGCCCGCTCGCGAGCCGCGTCACCTTGCAGGGCTTGTCCTTGAGCAGGCTCTGTATGTAGAGGGCCGTCGTGTCCCCCTCCACGTTGGGGTTCGTCGCAATGATGACTTCCTTTATGTTTTCGTTCTGCACCCGATCCAGAAGGTCTTTTATGCGCAGGCTGTCCGGGCCGACACCTTCCAGCGGGGCTATCACTCCGCCCAGGACGTGGAAAAGGCCCTTGTAGTCGTGGCAGTTTTCTATTATCGCCACGTCCTGCGGCTGCTCCACCACGCATATCGTCGTGCGGTCGCGGCCCATGTCCTGGCAGATGGGGCAGGGGTCCGCCTCCGTCCAGGAGCCGCATACCGAGCAGGGCCGTATGCGTTCCTGCAATGTTTCTATCTGCTTGGAGAAGCGCCGCATGAAGGCCGGGTCCGCCTTGAGCAGGAAGGTCGCTATGCGGCCCGCGGACTTTTTGCCTATCCCCGGCAGGCGGGAGAAGCTTTCGGTTATTTCGTCTATCGCGTTCATCGGCGCGCCGCTAGACGTTCAGTCCCGGTATGTTCAGGCCGCCGACCATGGGGCCCAGCCGCGCCTTGATCTCTTCCTGCACCTTGTCTATCGCGGCATGGTGGGCCGAGCGGATCAGGTCCTGCAGCATCGGCACGTCGCGGTTGTCCACGCAGATGGGGTCCAGCTTTATGTCCAGCATCTCGAACTTCCCGTTGAGCGTGACCGCGACCATGTTCCCGCCGGAGGTTCCCGTGGCGCGGATTGTCGCAAGCTCTTCCTGCGCCGTCTGAAGCTTCTCCTTGAGCGAGCCAAGGTCTTTCAGCATATCGAACGGATTCATAAAAACTCCTTTTCCTTCTATAGTTGTGTCACATTCCCAGGACGCTGCCCTTGAATGCGTCCCTGAGGATCTCCACCTGCAAGGGCAGTTTTATCTCTGCCTTCTGCTCTTCTTTCTTCTCTTCCATCTGCACGTCGAAGGAGTAGCCCCTGCCGGATTTGGAAGAAAGCCATGCCGTCACGTCCCCTGCCCGGGATTTGAGCTGCATCATCGCAAAGGGGCTTGCGACCGTGACCGCAAGCCTTTCCCCGTCAATATGATGGAAGACTGCCTCCGACAGGGCCGCAGAAAGAAGCCCGTCCGTCGCGGACAGCTCCTTTATCATGGCCTGGAACAGTTCTTCCGGGGCAAGCTGCACGGCAGGAGCGGCGGGTGCCGCGGGGCCGGCTTGTTCCGCGGGGCTGGCTTGTTCCGCGGGGCCGGGCTGGGGCTGGCTTGTGGCCGCTGGAGCCGTGCCTGTCATGCCGACCGCGGGGCCGGGCT